>DASVOL010000600.1:0-6727 GCA_036383375.1 Bradyrhizobium sp.
CACCACCATGAGGTCCTTGCCCTGCACCTGCATGCGCAGCGCCTCTTCGTCGAGATCGGGCTGCTTCATCAGCCAGTGCGACACCCGCCGCAACAGATCGAGATGCGGTCCGCCGCCCTCATAGCCGCGCGCCCACAGCCAAATCTGGTCGGACAGCAGCAGCGCGACGCGACCTTCGCCGAATCGCGACAGCAGCAGCAGCGGCTTGCCGTCGGCACCGGTCATGACCGGCGGGTTGATCGCGTTGCGGGTGTCGACGGTGCGGAAGAACCGGCTCCAATGCGGCGGCTCGGCATTCGAGCCTTCCAGCCCGCGCGTCACCGGATGGCGTTTCCCGGCATCGCTCAGATGCGCGTAGAACGGCTTCTCGGTCACGCCGACCGGCTCGGCCGGTAGCACCGAATCCAGCGGCGTGCGCCAGATGCTGGTGGTCGAGGCGTAATCAGGCCCGGCCGAGACCAGCACCGCGCCGCCGGAGCGGACATAGCGCGCGATGTTGTCGAAATAGGCGATCGGCAGCACGCCCTGTCGGGCGTAGCGGTCGAAGATGATGAGCTGAAATTCGTTGATCTTCTGCTGGAACAGCTCGCGGGTCGGAAACGCGATCAGCGACAGCTCGTTGATTGGCGTGCCGTCCTGCTTCTCCGGCGGGCGCAGAATGGTGAAGTGCACGAGATCGACGCTGGGGTCGGACTTCAACAGATTGCGCCAGGTGCGCTCGCCGGCATGCGGCTCGCCGGACACCAGCAGCACGCGCAGCTTGTCGCGCACGCCGTCGATCGCGACCACGGCGCGGTTGTTCACCGGCGTCAGCTCGGTGGCGAGCGGCGAGGCCTCGATCTCGACGATGTTCTGGCCGGCATGCTTGATGTCGATGTCGACGCTGGCGGTCTGACCGCTCAACATCGCGCGCTCGTTGATCACCTCGCCGTCGCGGCGGATCGTGACCTTGGCGCGTTCGCCGGTGACGCCCTGGTCGTCGAGCCGGTAGGTGATGGTCTGGGTCTGGCCGACGATGCCAAAGCGCGGCGCGGCCGTGATGGCGATGCGGCGGTCGCGTTCGTCCTTGCGGCCCGTGATCAGGGCGTGCACCGGCGCCTGGAAGCCGAGCGCCTGCGCGTTGGCAGGAATATCGTGCACGCGGCCGTCGGTGATCATGAACGCGCCGGCGACGCGCTCGATCGGAACGTCCGACAGCGCCGAGGTCAGCGCGCCGAACAACTTGGTGCCGTCGGTTTCGCCGTCGGCCTGGCCGGCCTCGACGACGCGGACCTCGAGGCCCTTGATCTGCTTCAGGCTGTCGACCAGCGCTTGCCGCGCCTTCTCGGTCTCCTGGGTGCGCGTGCCGAAATTCTGGCTCGGACTCTTGTCGATCACCACGGCGGCGACCGAGGTTAACGGCTCGCGGTCCTCGCGGGTAAAGGACGGATTGGCCAGCGCAAGCAGGATCAGCGCCAGCGCGGCGACACGCACCGCGGCGCCGCGCGCGCGCGAAAGCAGCAGCAGTGCCGCGATGACGACGATCGCGCCGAGCGCGATCCACAGCACGAGTGAGGGAACCAGCGGTGTGAACGCGATACCGTAGTTCATGACGCAAACCTATCCACATCGTCATGCCCGGGCTTGACCCGGGCATCCACGTCTTCGGTGCCAAGCGTCAAGTCGTGGATGGCCGGGACAAGCCCGGCCATGACGGGGAGATTGAGGGGAGCGACGGTGACCGTCGTGTTCATGCTCATTGTCCCAACCGCTCGATCAACGCAGGCGCGTGCACCTGGTCGGCCTTGTAGTTGCCGGTTAGCGTGTACATCACGATGTTGACGCCGGCGCGGAAGGCGAATTCGCGCTGGCGCGGCTCGCCCGGCGTCAGCGGCAGCATCGGCTGGCCGTCGGGACGGATCGCCCATGCGCCGGCGAGATCGTTCGACGTGATGATGATCGGCGAGACGCCGTCGCCGCCGCGTGCCGGGCGTTGCGCGGCCTCCTCGTCGTCCTCGCGCGGCAGCGCCTCGACCCAGGTCTGGCCGGTGTTGAAGCGGCCGGGGAAGTCCCGCAGCAGATAGAACGTCTTGGTCAGCACGTGCTCGCGCGGCACCGGCTCGAGCTCGGGCACGTCGAGGGTCGACAGCAATTCGCGCAGCGTCTGCATGCCCGGCGTCTGCGAGGCGCCATTGTCGCCCGGCGGCGCCTCGACGGCGTCGCGGGTGTCGAAGATCACGGTGCCGCCCTGCTTCATGTAGGCGTCGATCTTGTTGATGGCGTCCTGCGCGGGCTTCGGCGCGCCCGGCACGATCGGCCAGTAGATCAGCGGGAAGAACGCCAGCTCGTCGCGCGCGGGATCGATGCCGACGGGATCGCCGGCCTCCAGCGCGGTGCGCTGGCCGAGGAACAGCGTCAGTCCGGACATCCCGGCCTTGACGATGGAATCGACGTCGGCATTGCCAGTCACGACATAGGCGAGCCGCGTCTGCGACACCGCCTTGATGGCGAAGTCATCGCTGCTGCTGTTCTGCGCGCGGCTCGGCGAGGGCACCATCGTCGTCGCAAGGATGAAGGCCAGAACGAGCACGGCCGGCGCGGCGCGCCGCCGGATCAGCGCGGCAAGGCCGCCGCCGAGCATCGCCACCACGATCGCATCGAGCAGGAACAGCGCCAGCGCCGTCGACAGCATGATGCCGCGCAGGTCACGCGGCTCGGTGTTGGTGTAGGTCGCATGCTTGGCGCGCAGACCGGAGGTGTCGAGCGGCGCGATGCGGTCGGCGGAGGCCAGCGTGTTGACCGCGATCGGGCTCTCGGCGGTGCCGTAGAATCCGGGCGGATGGTCCGCGGTGCCGCGGTCGCGATAGTCCGCCGACATCGGCTTGGCGGTCGACGGCGGTGGGCCGAAGGCGCCGAAGCCGTCGAGCGTGCGCAGCGGCGCAACGGTCTCGGCATTCGGATCGCTGGCGACGCCGGGGCCGGGCTTCGAGGTGTAGCCGGACATGTCGATCAGCCGGCGCAGCATCTCGACGAAGGTGCCGGACATCGGCAGATCGGACCAGCGCATGTCGGCGCCGACATGGAACAGGCTGACCACGCCCTTGCCGCGATGCTCGCCGGTGACGAGCGGCGTGCCATCCTCCAGCGAGGCCCAGCTCTTGGTCGCGAGCACGGCGTCGGGCTCGGCGAGCACCTGGCGGCTCACGGTGATGTCCTTCGGCACATTGAGGCCCGTGAACGGGCCGTCGGCGGCGAACGAGGCCATGTGTTGCGGCTTCTCCCAGGTCAGGCTGCCTCCGAGCGTGCGTCCGCCGCGGCGCAGCTTGACGGGAACGAGGTCGTCATCGGCCTGCGCGAGGCGGGGGCCTGCGAAGCGCACCAGCACGCCGCCTTGCTCGATCCAGGCATTGAGCCGGTCGCGGATTTCCGGCGACAGCGTGCCGACATCGGCCATCACGATCATCGGCAGCCGCTGATCGAGGAACTGCCCGATCACCTGCTGCGGCGCGCCGCGATCGCCGAGCCTGACGTCGGCGAACGGCGACAGCGCGCGGGAGAGATAGAAGGTCGACGCCAGCAGCGGCTGGGCGGTGTCGCTGCTCGCGCCCGAGACCACGCCGATGGCGCGGCGGCGCCAGCGCCGGTCGAGCAGCTGCACGGCGCCGGCCGAATGCTCGCCCGAGATTTCGAGCCGCGCGATGTCGTTGCGCAGTTCGACCGGAAGGTCGAAGGCGGCTTCGGTCTCGCGCTCCTGCGGGCCGAAAGAGTAGCGGGCCTCACCGATCGGCGAGCCCTTGGCGTCGACCGCGCGCACCGTTCCTGCCGCGATGCCGCTCTCGGTGCGCAGCACCTTCACGGTCATCTTGGCGGCAGCGTTCTCGGCCGCGACCAGCGCCTGCGCGGATTGCGCGCCGCCGGCATAGATCGTCAGATTGCGGCTCTCGATCACCTTGCCGAGGCCTTCGGTGAATTCGCTGCCGCGGCCGGTGTCGACGCCGTCGGACAGCCAGGCGATGTCGCAGTCGCCGGTCGATTTGAGGAAACGTTCCAGCGTCGCCAGGGTTTCAACGCGATCGATCGAGTAGGGCTTCGGCGCAAGCTGGCGCAACGCGACGCGCGCGGCGCCGGCCGGCATCAGCGTGATGTCGCGCGTCGGCTCGGACAACGGCACCAGCGCGACGCCGCGGCGGTCGCTGTCGGCATTGGTGACCAGTTCGTCTGCCGCTTTGATCCGCGCATCCCAGCTCGAGGCCGCGCTCCAGCCGTCGTCGAGCAGGATCACCAGCGGCTGCTTGCCGGCGGCAACGCCGGTCTGCGGATTCCAGATCGGCCCGGCGGCGGCGAAGATGACCAGCGCGGCGGCGGCCAGCCGCAGCAGCGTCAGCCACCACGGCGTGCGCGACGGCGTCTCCTCCTTGGGCGCGATGTCGAACAGCAGCCGGGTCGGCGGGAATTCGATCCGGCGCGGCCGCGGCGGCATCACGCGGAGCAGCCACCACAGCACCGGCAGGCTGACCAGCCCCAAGAGCAGCAGCGGTTCGGCGAAGGAGAGCGGGAGGCCTGCGATCATGCGCTGCGTCCCGCCTTGACCATCGAGCGGCCGCCGCCCTTGCTCACCATCATGCCGGCATGCAGGAACAGCAGCAGTTCGGCCGCAGAGCGGCTCGTGGTGTGGGTCGAGAACAGCCAATCGAGCCGGTTGGTCTCGGCACGGATCTGGTCGCGATGCAGCGCCACGCGCGCGACATAGTCGCTCGCCCAGCTCTCGGCGCGGCCCGCAGTGATGACGCTGCCGGCTTCCGGCTCGACGAATTCGACGCGGCCAGAATAGGGGAAGCTCTCTTCGGCGGGATCGACGACCTGGATCATCGTGCCGTGCGCGCCCGACGAGGCGAGCCCGGCCAGCATGGTCGTGATCTCCGCGATCGGCGACCAGAAATCCGACAGCACGACGACTTCGGCCAGCGACGACGGCACGAAGGACGGCGGCAGGCTCGCGCGCGTCGTCTCGTCGTGCAACATCGCCTCCGCCATCTTGTCGATCACGTTGAGGCTTGCGGTCGGATTCAGCAGGCCGGGAATGCCGACGCGTTCTCCGCCCGCAACGAGCAGCTCGGCAAGCGCGAAGGCGACGATCAGTCCGCGCTCCAGCTTGGAGTCGCGTGCCTCGCGCGAGGCAAAGGCCATCGAGGGCGAGCGGTCGGGCCAGATCCACACGGTGTGCGCGGCCTCCCACTCCTGCTCGCGGACATAGAGATGGTCATCGCGCGCCGATCGGCGCCAGTCGACGCGCTGCGACGGTTCGCCGGAGACGAAGCGGCGGTATTGCCAGAAATTCTCGCCCGAGCCGGCGCGGCGGCGGCCGTGCAGGCCATGGATGACGTTGGCGGCGACACGGCGGGCCTCAAGCACCAGACGCGGCAGCGATGCGGCGAGCGTTCGGCTTTCGCCATCGGCACGTCGAACCGCCAGGATCTCCTCGTTCTGGTGCCTGTTGTCTGCCGCCATCAACCGATCCGCGTCTTCAGCTGCTTGATCACGTCAGGAATGGTGCGGCCCTCGGCGCGCGCCGAGAAGGTCAGCGCCATGCGATGCTTGAGCACGGGCTCGGCGAGATCGAGCACGTCGTCGATCGACGGCGCGAGCCTGCCGTCAAGCAGCGCGCGGGCGCGCACCGCCAGCATCAGGGCCTGGCTGGCGCGGGGACCGGGTCCCCAGGCGATCAGCTTGCCGGCTTCGCCGCCTTCGGGGCCGGGACGCGCGGCGCGCACCAGCGTCAGGATCGCCTCGACCACGGAATCGCCGACCGGCAGGCGGCGCACCAGCCGTTGCGCCGAAATCAGCGCATCGGCCTGCATGGCGCTCTTCGCAAGCGTCTCCTCCGCGCCGGTGGTTTCAAACAGGATGCGCCGCTCGGCGTCGCGATCGGGATAGTCGACGTCGATCTCCATCAGAAAGCGGTCGAGCTGCGCTTCAGGGAGCGGATAGGTGCCTTCCTGTTCCAGCGGATATTGTGTGGCGAGCACATGGAAAGGTTTTGGAAGGTCGTGGCGGGCGCCCGCGACGGTGATGTGCTGCTCCTGCATTGCCTGCAACAGCGCAGATTGCGTGCGGGGGCTCGCGCGATTGATTTCGTCGGCCATCAAAAGCTGCGCGAATACCGGGCCGGCGATGAAGCGGAACGCGCGTTTTCCCGTCGAGCTCTCGTCCAGCACCTCGGCGCCGAGGATATCCGACGGCATCAGGTCGGGCGTGAACTGAATGCGCTTGGCGTCGAGCCCGAGCGTGACGCCGAGCGTCTCAACCAGCTTGGTCTTGGCAAGGCCGGGAACGCCGATCAAGAGCGCGTGGCCGCCCGAGAGAATGGTCACCAGGCTATTCTCGACCACCTTCTCCTGGCCGAAGATCACGGTCGAGATCGCGTCCCTGGCCGCGCGGATTTGCTCTGAGACCTGTTCCGCCGAGCGGACAATGACGTCCTCGAGCTTTTCCACACTTTCGGCCATTCCCGGAACTCCTTGACTGGTTCGTCGCGCGGACGCGACGCGGTTGCCAAAACCCATGCTAAAACAGCGCAAAGGCCCTGTATTCGTTGAGTTAAACTATCCACACTCTATCGGCATTTCAGGGTATTAACGGTCACGATGTGGCGAACTGACCCGGTATTTTCCCGGGGAACTTGCATCACCAGCTAACGTAATGTTGCACCAATCGTGCCAATTGAGACGATCAACCGTTAAGGCAAACC
>DASVOL010000601.1:0-3296 GCA_036383375.1 Bradyrhizobium sp.
CCCGGGAACCCTGTTCAGCAGCAAGAGCCACTACGCGGTCTTCCTGCACGGCGATACGCCGCTGACCTCGCGGCTCTTGAAGCCCGCGCTGATCGATGCCGAAACCGGGACACTGACTGATAGCCGCGACATGCCCTGGTATGTGTCGACGCTCTACGTCTCGCAGCCGCTGCATTTCGGCGACTACGGCGGCATGCCGCTCAAGATCGTCTGGGCGCTGCTCGACATCCTCACCATCTTCATCCTGGTCACCGGCGTGTATCTGTGGATGCGCCGGCGCAAGGCGGGCGTGAGCGTGGAGCGCGCCATCGCCAACGCTGCCTCCATCGACAACCCCGCGCTCACGTCGTGACATCAGCATGGTCGTACACCGTTCATTGACCCAGATCTTCGCCGCTCCGCTCGTGATTGCGATCGTGAGCACGGTGGGATTGATCAGCGCGCTGGTCGGCGACGGCTGGTGGGATGCCGTCTCCTGGGTGGCGCTCGGCCTGCCCGTGTTGCTCTATTTGCTCTTCGTCTGGCGCCGCCGGCCGAATTGATCGGAATATGCGCATCCCTGCGGTGTCTCAACCGCGGAGATGCGCGGCAAGTCGACCAGGAAATCGACCAAGAAATCGAGCAGGCAATCGCCGCCACGCAAGTGCCTGGCGTGCGGCATCGCGCCGATGCGAGCACCGCAGATCATCTGCCATGGCTGCATCGGCTCGGCGGCGGCGATCGAGGTCGTTCGCAAGTCCCGGGTCGCGCCGGCGCCGACCAAGAAGCGCGAGGCGGCATCGATCCGACGCTCACCGAAAAAGCGACGGCTTCATCCGCGGCGGTCGAAGGCAGCTACCTAGCTGGTCGATTGGCAAGGCCGGTCGTTCACGGGCGGCCAGCGATCTGCCCAGGGCCGCGCCGCTTCGAGCTGATAGGCCAAGCCGAACAATGTCGCCTCCGCGCCCGCGCGAGCGGCGAAGTGCGAGCCGACGGGCATGCCGTTGCCGTTCCAGTAAAGGGGAACGCTCATGGCCGGCGTTCCCGCCGCGTTGATCAACGGTGTGAAATCCGAGTTATCGACGGCGCGCGCGAACAGAACGTCGAATGGCAGGTCCGTGGCGTGTTCGCCGAGAAGCTTCGGCGGATGGCGTGCCACGGGTGACAGCAGCACGTCGTAGGTTTCGAAAAATGCGTCCAGGGCCCGACCGGCCTGCGTCAATTGAGCGACCGCATCTGCGATCCGATCGGGTTGGAGCGCTGCTCCCCGGCTTGCGAGTCAAAGCGTCCACGGCTCGAAGTTCTGTGTGTTGGCCTCGCATTTGATCCATGCGCAGGTCGCTTCCACGGCACTGGCCGCCAGCACCATCCATGCATCGAGGAACGCCGCGATCGCTGCCGGGCCGGAAAATGGCCATGCCGTCGGCTCCACATGGTGACCCAAGCTCTCGCAAAGCCGGGCGGTGGACAGCAATGCATCGTCCACATCGGTGACGGCGCGGTTACCGCTGAAGCCCTCCCGCACCATGCCGATGCGGAGCGGCTTGTTGACCGGATCGCGCACGAAGCCCAACGAACCGAGCTTGGTATCGGGGTCCTCCGTGAGGCTGAGCATCAGGGCGCTATCGCGCACCGAACGGGTAAGGACGTGGTTGACCGCGATGTCGGGCAGGTCGAACGGCATCGGTGGGGCGCCGTCGCTGCGATTGCGGCCACGACTGGGCTTGAGGCCGAAGACGCCGTTGTGGCACGCCGGATGACGGATCGATCCGCCTCCATCGCTGGCATGCGCCATCGGCGTCATTCCGGCTGCGACCGCCGCTCCGGCGCCGCCCGAAGACCCGCCGGGCGCGCGCGCGAGGTCCCACGGGTTGTGGGTCGGACCGAAGAGTTTGGGTTCGGTCGTGTCGATCAGGGCGAACTCCGGCGTGTTCGTGCGCCCGACCGTGACCAAGCCGACTGCCTCCAGCGCCAGGGCGTACGGGGGACTGACCGGCGGGACGAAGTTGCCGAGCGCGCGGCATCCAAACGTGTTCGGCGTGCCCGCCACCGACAGCAAATCCTTGATCAGAAACGGAACGCCTGCGAAAGGACCCGACAGGGCCGCGCTTGCGGATCGCTCTCGTGCTTGCGAATAGAGTTTGTGCGTGACGGCGTTGAGCGCTGGGTTAATCGCCTCGATCCGCGCGATAGCAGCTTCGACAAGCTCGCCGGCGCTGATCTGGCCAGATCGCACCAGATCGGCCTGGGCGATAGCGTCCAGCTTGGCGAACTCGTCATTTCCGCCCGACTTGACCTCGGTCTGCGACATGCACACCCGCCTGCTATTGATGCGCTCGGCAGCTCACTCTATCGACGTGTACGAAGCCGGAGCAAGCGCGAGTACGGCAGCCGCGCTAGATCAGCGCTTCCTTGCGCAATGTCGTTTCGATCTCGCCGAGGATGCGCGCCAGCCGCTCGGCCCATGCGGTCTCTCCGGCCTGGTCGGAGATCAGGTCCTGGCGGATCTCGATGCCGGAATTCATCAGGCCGCGCTTTTCGCCATGCACGGGGATCGTGTAGTCGGTCTCGTCGCTGACTGCATAGGGCTCGTTGTCGCCGACCACGAGATCGCCCTCGCTGCGCAGATGCTTCAGCAGCAGCGGCGGCAGCATAGTGTCGCGGTGATAGAGCGTGCCGATGTGCCAGGGACGCGCGATGCCGGCATAAACCGGCGTGAAGCTGTGCAGCGACACCAGCACCGTCGGCATGCCCCGATGCGCACGCGCGTCGATGATCGCGTCGATGCGCTGATGGTAGGGATCGAAGATCTGCGCGCGGCGCATCTCGGCGGCTTCGCGCGACAGGCCTTCATTGCCGGGAACGGTGGTGGCTTCGCTGATCAACGGAACCGAGCTTGCGACATGCGGCGGACGATTGCAGTCGATCACGAGCCGCGAGTAGCGCTGCGCGATCAAGTGTGCGCCGAGCAGGTCGGATAGCTGAGTTGCGACGCCGGCGATGCCGATATCCCAGGCGATGTGCCGGACGAGCTCGCCTTCAGGCAGGCCGAGATCGCCGAGCGGCGAGGGAATCAGCCTGCCGTAATGATCGCAGGTGAACAGGAACGGCGAGCGGCCATCGGAATTATGTTCAAGAACCGGTGAAGCGTCGGTGCTTGCGAGCAGGAACGATGTGCCACCGCCGTAATTCAAGGGCCTTTTCCTCAACTTTGCCTATTCAAGGGGCATGCTGGTCTGGAATCGAGCAGCTTTCTCTATAGATTAAGCGGTCCGAAATCACGATGATTGTTTGAAGATGCCGCTCCTGACTATCCA
>DASVOL010000602.1:0-13970 GCA_036383375.1 Bradyrhizobium sp.
GGTCCGACTGATGTGCCGGATCTGCTGCCGTTCGGCGTCGAGGCGAACCGCAAGCCGCTCGAGTTGATGATCGACTATTGCGTCCAGCAGGCGTTGATCCCCCGGCGCGTCACGGTCGACGAATTGTTCGACGACACAACAGGGGACTTGAATTGATGACAACCTCCAGCGATCCAAGGCAGTGGCAGATTGGCATGCTCGGCTATGGCGAAGTCGGCCGTATCCTGGCCGAAGATTTGCGCAACCAGGGCATCAAGGTCGCTGCCTACGACGTCAAGCTCGACCGCGCGGATGGCGCGCCCCTGCGCGCGCACGCGGCGGAGATCGGCGTCGCGCTGGCGCAGTCCGACGCCGATCTGGCAGCGCGGGCCGATTTCATCATCTCGGCGGTGACCGCGAGCCAGGCGGTGCCGGTGGCCGAGGCCTGCGCACCCGCGATCCGGAGCGGCGCCTGGTTCCTCGATTTCAATTCGGCCTCGCCCGGCGCCAAGCAGCGCGCGGCGGCGCATATCGATGGCGCCGGCGGCCGCTATGTGGAGGGCGCGGTGATGACCTCGCTGCCGCCGTACCGGATCAAGGTGCCGTTGCTGCTCGGCGGCGAAGGTGCGCGGGAGCTGGCGCCGCTCCTGGTCGAACTCGGCTTCACGGCGAAGGTCGCTAGCGACGAACTGGGCGTGTCCTCGGCGGTCAAGATGTGCCGCAGCATCATGATCAAGGGCCTCGAGGCCATGGTGATCGAGAGTTTTACCACTGCACGCGCCTATGGCGTCGAGGATGCGGTGCTCGCCTCGCTCGAGGAGACCTTTCCGGGCATCGATTGGGAGAAGCAGGGTGCCTATTTCTTCCAGCGGGTGATCGAGCATGGCCGGCGGCGTGCCGAGGAGGTGCGCGAGGTGGCGGAGACCGTGCGCGAAGCCGGACTGACGCCATGGTCCGCGTCCGGCACCGCCGAGCGGCAGGGCTGGATCGCCGATCTTGCCGATGAGGGCGTGTTCGGGCGTAAGGGAACGCCGGACTTCGCCCGCAGTGCCGATTGGCGCATCGAGGCCGACCGGATTCTTGCGCGCGTCAAATCCTGAATGCTGCGCGGAGAATCCGCCACGTTCCCTGCCGACGCGCAATGCGCTATTGCTCTGCGAACAGCTTTTGCTCTGGAGGCACTCCCATGAAGAATTCCGGCAAGGTCGTTGCCATCACCGGGGCGGCGCGCGGCATCGGCAAGGCCTGCGCCGCGCGCTTCCTGTCCGATGGCGCCAGGGTCGTCATCTCCGATGTCGACGCCGCAGGGCTCGTCCACGCCGCCCAGGAACTCGGACATGAGGATCGGTTGCGGGCGGTCGAGGCCGATGTCAGCAAGCGCGCCGATGTCGATCGCATCGTAGCTCACGCGGTGAAGGAGTTCGGCCGGCTCGACGTCATGGTCAACAACGCCGGCGTCGCGCGCAACCGCGACTTCCTCGATATCAGCGAGGCCGAGTTCGACGACGTGATGGGGATCAACCTCAAGGGTGCGTTCTTCGGCGTCCAGGCCGCGGCGCGCCAGATGATCGCGCAGGGCGGTGGCGGCGTCGTCGTCAACATGTCCTCGGTCAACGCGCTGCTCGCGATCCCCTCGCTTGCGACCTATGCGATGTCCAAGGGCGCGATGAAGCAGCTCACCTCGGTGGCCGCCGTCGCGCTGGCGCCGCACGGCATTCGCGTCGTGGCGGTCGGGCCCGGCACGATCCTGACCGAGATGGTGGCGACGGCGATCTTCTCGTCGGAGGGCGCGCGGCGCAGCGTGCTGTCGCGCACCCCGGCCGGCCGCTGCGGCGAGCCGAGCGAGGTTGCCTCGGTGGTGGCGTTCCTCGCCAGCGACGACGCCTCCTACATCACCGGCCAGACCATCTATCCCGACGGCGGGCGGTTGATCCTCAACTACACGGTGCCGGTCAACGAGAAGAAGTAGGCGACGGGTTCATCGCGAGCCCACCGCCAAAATATCGAAAACAACCCCATGCACAGTAGCCGGCGGCGGCCGGCGTTCGATCGGGCAGCTTGACACGTCGGGCAAATCAGGGATATTCTTCTAATATTCAGAAATCGTTCATCTGTCATCGCCCGGTTTAACCGGGCGATCGAGTACGCCGCGGCTTCTCGGTTCAATAACATTCGTCTCTGGAATACTGGATCGCCCGGTCAAGCCGGGCGATGACAGTTTGTTGCGTGGCGGCAGGTCTCCGATGCGGTACCGGCGCGCAGCTAGGTCACAGCCGCCACCGCTGCGAACCGGTAGCCACTTCGCTTGAAAACGCTCTACCGGCCCCTGAACTGCGGTTTGCGCTTTTCCATGAAGGCGTTGCGGCCTTCGCGGAAATCCGCGCTGTCCATACAGTCGATGCCGATCTGCTTGATCGCGGCCATGTCGCGATCGGCGGGATCCTTCAGCACCTGCGCGATGGTGATCTTGGCGGCCTTGATCGCCAGCGGCGCATTGCCCGAAATCGTGCGCGCGATCTCCATGGTCGCTTCCCACAGCTCGGCCTCCGGCAGCACGCGATCGACGAGGCCGATCCGCAGCGCTTCCGCGGAGTCGATCCGCATGCCGGTATACATGATCAGCCGCGCCCAGGACGGGCCGACCAGCGATACCAGATGGCGCAGCCCGTCATAGCCGTAGGCGATGCCGAGCTTGGCGGCGGGAATGCCGAACTGGCCGCTGGTGCCGGAGATGCGGATGTCGGTCAGCATCGCGACCTGCATGCCGCCGCCGAGGCAGAAGCCGCGGATGCAGGCGATGGTCGGTTTCGGGTAGTCGGCAAGCAGGGCGCGCTGGGCGGCGCTGCGCCGTGAATATTCCTCGGAGGCCTCGGCGTTGTGGCGGGTCTTCTCGAACTGGCTGATATCGGCGCCGGACACGAACGCCTTGTCGCCGGCGCCGACCAGGATCACGACGCGAACCGCCGGATCGTCGCGCAACGCGGTCAGCGCCTCGCCGAGCCCCTCCCACATCTCCAGCGACATCGCATTGCGCTTGTCGGGATTGTTGAAGGTGATGGCGCCGACGCCGTCGACCACGCTTTGCAGGATCTTGCCGTCGGCAAGCGACTTGTCTGAGATGGTTGGCATAGGAGGATCCGGTCTGATTTCGGCCAAGGCTACGAGCAGGCTAGCACCCGATTGCGAGCCGAGGCAGGCCGTTTCGAGCACGGCGCGATTGCATCGGCGTGCGGCGGCTCTCCCGGTAGTTGTACGGCTCGCAAAATAAACTGCCGCGTAAGGGTTGCGCCATAGAGTGCGCCGCCCGCGCTCTGTCCCGACTTAACGTTTTCCTAGTCTTTCGACGGTACGACTGTACGCACCTGCGCGCCAGGACGATGCGCGACGCGCTGGGACGCAACCCGCAGCTTTCCCGCTGCAATCGCGTCGGTAACGGATGTCCCCGCCACCAGACCGACCATGGATGTCGGTCATCCCCAGACCTCCGTGCACTCAGATCGCCTCGGGCGAGGTCCAGTCGTGTCTGTCGAAAAGTTTCTCAAGCAACGCGCGGTCAGGATCATCGTCAACGGCAGCTACACGCT
The DNA here is from genome assembly GCA_036383375.1 of Bradyrhizobium sp. GTDB lineage: Bacteria > Pseudomonadota > Alphaproteobacteria > Rhizobiales > Xanthobacteraceae > Bradyrhizobium. Next base: position 3,564 of record DASVOL010000602.1, read on the forward strand.
GCCGAACTGGTACGATGCGCAGGGCAGACTGCGTACCTTCGCCTGTCGCACCACGCGCGTCTCGCCGTTCCGGATGATCGTGGACGTGCCTGTCGTCGGCAAGATCGGCGACCGGCTGACCTCGTATTTCGAGGAGTTCGGCAAGTTCGAAGGCTGCATCACCGACACGATGAGCGGCAGTTTCCTGGTCGAGCTCGAGATGACGCATGCCAGGCGCGAGAAGTTCGCCGACAAGCTGACCTGGATCGAGAAGAAGCAGAAGGATCCCAGCGTCCGCGAGGCGCGCAACAATCCGCGTTTCGTTCCCGTCGCGCCGCATGCCATGCTGACGCTGGCGGACGGCACCATGCAGAGCTGCTTCATCATCGACATGTCGCTGTCGGGCGCGGCGGTGTCCTCCGAGTTGCAGCCGCCGATCGGCATGCCGCTAGCGATCGGCGCCTGCGTCGGCCGCGTCGTCCGGCACCTGCCGAATGGCTTCGCAATCAAGTTCGTCGAGACCTACAGGCAGGGCGATCTCGGCCGCCTGATCGCGCGCAAATCCAAAGAGCTGCAGGTGGTGTCCGTCGACGCGGACCCGGTTGTTTAGAGATTGCCTGTCGAGCGACGGGCTCACCTGTTGACTGCGGTTCCCTGCATTCTTCCGATCCAGACGAATGCCGTGACTGAGTCAAGGACGAATGGCCTCAACCGGTGAGACCTGCCCTACGTAGTCCGTCAAGGAAGTGCTCGCGGTCGGTGATATCGCGATATCTCTCGGCGCGGACCCGCGCAAGGTCGAGAGACTTCGGAGGGATGTCTTTGCCATTCGCGTTCAGTTCACGATGCCGTGCGCTGACGAACGCGTCTGCTTCGGACTGCGCCTCGCCGAGCCGTCCCATCTGCCCATAGCAGGCCGCGAGGAGGCCGTGCGACCACCTGTCGAACCCTCGTGCCTCCAGCAGCGCCGTGACCGCCCGCTCGTACTCACGCCCCGAATAAAGCGCAAGAGCATGATACCAATGGTACAGATTTGGCGGAAAGGGATTGAGCCGTTTGGCTGTCCCGATCCATAGCAGCGCCTCGCGCCAGCGCCCCCAGTAGACCAGAATGTTGGCGAAGACGGCGGCGACATCGGCATCGTTTGGATTGAGCGCGAGCGCGCGGCTGAAGTGGATTTCGGCCCTGGCGTCCTCTTTCCGCAGGAACAGCAGTTGCGCGAAGACGCCATGAGACCAGGCGTCGCCGTTGTCGATATCGAGCGCTGTCTCCATCTCGCCAACTGCGTCGTCCAAAGTCGCCGTGGTCGGCGATTCGAGAAACACGTCGCAGACGATCGTCCAGGCAATGTTGACATGGGCGCGGGCATATTGCTGGTCGAGGGCGACTGCGCTTCGGAAATGCGCCCTGGCCTGCGCCATGTCCTTCACAGTCAGCTGACGCCATCGTTCGTTTCCGAGCAGAACGAGATCATAGGCGGTAATGCTGGAGGTCGGTTTGCGTCTGGCGATTTCGCGGTCGGCGTCCTCCAGCCGGCCTGGTAGGCCTGCGACGATCGCCCGGACGATCTCGTCCTGCAGGGTGAAGATGTCCTCGAGGTCGCGGTCGTAGCGCTCGGTCCAGAGACTGTAACCGCTCCCGGCATCGAGAAGCTGGACGGTCACCCGCACGCGGCTGCCGATCTTGCGCACACTCCCTTCGGCCACATACCGGACTCCGAGCTCGCGACCGACCCTTTTGATTTCTGCCGTCTTACCCCGGTAGGCGAAGCTGGAGTGTCGAGCGACAACGAACAGCGACCTGAACCGTGAAAGATCCGCGATGATGTCTCCCGTGATCCCGTCGGAGAAATAATCCTGCCCGGGATCGCCGCTCAGATTCGAAAATGGAAGTACCGCAAGCGACGGCCTGTCTGACACGACAGGTGCCGGTGAAATGGACAGGCCAGCTCCGGACCCGGTGGTGACCGGCGGCCCGACGTAACGGTAGCCGCGGCGAGGCAGCGTCTCGATCCAGGTGGCGCCGCCGTCGACATCGGCAAGTACCCGTCGCAGGGCGGCGATCTGTACGGTGAGATTGCTCTCCTCGATCGCAAGCCCCGGCCACGCCGCTTGCATCAATGCGTCCTTGGACACCGGCGTTCCGGCACGTGCGACAAGCAGCCGCAGCAGCATCACCGCGCGCCGTCCGAGCGCGACCGGTTCGGACTCTCGAAACAGCATCTCGGCCTCCGCGTCGAGGCGGTAGGGACCGAATTCGAGGGGCATCGCCAATTTGGTCTCCATGGCTTGCAGATTACATTTTTCGCAACTTTTTCGGAACGGATTCATGACCCTCGGGAAGCGGGCGACCATGCTGCGGCGACGCTGAAAACCTGGAGGAGGGCTCGATGCGTGACCCAAGCCATCTGGTTGACGTGGACGATCCTGTGGCCGCCCGTCGGGATCCGGACCTGATAGCCGATGCTCCGGACCGGGTTCGCCGCACGCTCGAGGCGGTCCATGCGCTGGCTCCGCTGATCGCCGGACGCCGCAACGACTTCGACGGCGACCGGCGATTGCCGGACGAGGTTTTCGCGGCGCTGGCCGATACGGGCCTGTTTCGCCTGTGGCTCCCGGAACGGCTCGGCGGGCCCGAACTGTCTCCCTTCGCGTTCATGCGTATCATCGAAGCCGCCTCGGCGCTCGACGGCTCGGTCGGCTGGCTCGCCGGCAACGGCGGCGGCATGAGCCGGATCGGCGGCTACCTTGGTGAGGCCGTCGCACGCGAGTGGTTTGCCGATCCGCGTGCCTTCGTCGTCAGCTCGACCGGTGCGGTCGGCACGGCGACCCCCGTCGCGGGCGGTTATTGTCTTTCCGGGTGCTGGCCGTTCGGGAGCGGCGCACACCACGCGACGCGCTTCATGGTACTCGCCAGCGTCAGGCCCGCGGATCCGGATTCGCCGCTTCTCTGCTGCTACCTCGGCCGGTCGGATGTGACCATTCTCGACAACTGGCATGTGTCCGGACTGCGCGGCACCGGCAGTTGCGATTTCGAGGCACGGGATGTTTTCGTGCCGGCGGCGCACGTCCATCCGTTTCTCGGTCTGCAACCCACCCAACCCGGACCGCTCTATCGCATGCCGCCATCATCGGTGTTCGCGTGGAGCATCTGCGGCGTGCCGCTTGGCATCGCGTCCGGCGCTGTCAGCTCGTTCGCCGAACTTGCCTGCCGGAAAGGCCACCTCGGAACCCGAACCGCGCTTTGCGATCGCGAAATCGTTCAGGCGACGGTCGGGCGAACCAGAGCAATGCTTCGCGCTGCCCGTGCCTTCCTGACCGATGCCATGGTGGAGCTAATCGCTGCCACCGACACGGGCGGCCGACGGCTGGTGGAGGCGCGCGCGGACATTCGAATCGCCAACGCGCACGCGGCGGAGACCGCGATGTCCGTCACCGACATGCTGGCTGCCAGCGCGGGCGCCGCCGCCATCTTCGAGACCTGTGCCCTGGAGCGTGCGGTGCGCGACGTGCGCGCTGCGGCCAAGCACATCGCGATGAGTCCGAACAATTACATCATCGCCGGCCGGCTGGCGCTTGGGCTCGATCCCGGCACGGCGAGGTTTTGAAGCAACGCATCACCCAACGGAGTGCCCAATGTCTGTGGTCTGCCGGCCGGCGCGTGCGCGGGATCTGGAATTGGCCGATGCCGTTGTCGTCTCCAGCATCAATGATCTGACGGAGCGGCATGGCTTCGGGCCCATGGCCGTCCGTTCGCCTCCCGCATTTCAGTTGTTTTCGCTGAAGGACGATGCCGGGGGTCTCTGGGTGGCCGAGGAGGACGAGCAAATTCTCGGATTCGCCTGGAGTTGGGTCTGCGACGATATGTGGTTTCTGGCGCAGCTGTTCGTGTCACCGGACCATCAGGGGAGGGGCGTCGGCGACGAACTGATCATGCGGACGCTCGAACACGCTGAGCAGTCGCACGCGTCCAACCGGGTACTCATCACCTTCAGCTTCAACACAGTATCGCAAGGGCTCTATATTCGTCATGGACTGCTGCCGCGGTTTCCTATCTATGGTCTCAGCGCATCGCGCGAGCAGTTGATGGGTCATTTGCGTGGCCCACGGTACGACACGACGCCACTCGAAGCAGATGGTTCGACCCTGCGTCGTCTCGCGCAAGCAGACCAGCGTGTGCTCGGCGTCTCGCGCGCAAAGCATCACTGCTACCTGATCAATGACAGCGGGGTGAGTGGATTCAATCTCTACGACCGGAACGATTGGGTGGGCTACGCCTACGTAGATGCCGGCGGACACGTCGGGCCAGTCGCGGTCATGGAGTTCCAGGACGTCGCTCCCGCCTTCAGGACGGCGTTGCACCTTGCGGTCGAGAGCGGCTCGTCGCTTGTGTCGGCGTTCCTGCCCGGCGCAAGCGCCTCGGCTCTCGAGACCGCGATGGAGCTTGGGATGCGGATCAAATTTCCCATGTTGCTGATGTCGTCGCGCGAATTTGGCAATTGGGTCCAGTACCTGCCGCGCAACCCCGGATTCATGTGAACGTGGCGCGCCGGCAAGCCGTGCCGCCGACCGCAATGCGACGCGCAGATCCACAACGACCCTAACGGTTTCCGCCCGCGTTACGTCAGCTCTTCCGGATCGTCGGCCGCGCGCAGGCGCGCGATGCCGTCTTCGGTCAAAGCGCTACCCGCCGCGGCGATCGCGATCTCGCGCGCCAGATTGGTGCATTCGGCCCACAGCAGGAAGAACGCCAGCGGCGGCCGCTCGCGCGCCTCCAGCATCTGCCGGCAGCGCTCGGCGGCGCCATCGAGCGCCCACCACTGCCGGGCGACGACCATGACCTTGCGGAAGCTGCGCAGCGTGCCGGAGAATTTTTGCGGATCGGCACCCACGAGGGCGCCACAATGGTTCAGCCAGTTCAGCGCCGCATAGATCGCGATGCCGTAATCCTCGATCGCCGTTCCCGTGAAATCGACGACGGTGTTGTCGTGCGCGCGCTGGCGCAGGAAGGCGTCGATCATCTCGGCCTGGCGCGATGGATCGACCAGCAGCGTGGTGTCTTTCCGCGGCACCATCGGGACGTAGCGCATCGCCTCGAGCCGCGTGTGCTCCCAGATCGCCCTGCTATCGCCGAGCAGGTCGCCGGACTTGCGCTTGCAGGCCGGATAGACCAGCACGCCGTTGTCGGCGAGATCGAGATAGCGCGGCACCACCTTGTCGAGCGCGGCGAGAAACGCGGATGGATCGGTGAGGCCGCGCAAGTCGCTGGCGGCGTCGTCCGTCTGTGCAGGCTTGTTGCCGCGTGTCCAGCCGAAATTGGCCATCCCCGGACGCCCCGATCTCAACCTCGCCAACAGGTTAAATGGAAAATGCGGCGATGCAAATGCGGCATTTGCCGCTGCCCAGCCGTGCGTGTCGGCTGCTGCCGGTTGACGCGGGAGATCGCTACGCCTAGCTCATGGTTAATGGCGCGCAACGCGGGTTGTCGCCGCTTCGGAACGTACGCCATGACCGCTTCTGATCGACAATCGCATTGGCAGACCGTCTATCTGACCAAGGGCGAGCAGCAGGTGAGCTGGTCGCAGGCCGATCCCCAGCCCTCGCTGCGCCTGATCGAATCCGTCGCGCCCGGCCGCGATGCGTCGATCATCGACATCGGCGGCGGGGCTTCGCGCCTCGTCGATGCGCTGCTGGCGGGTGGCTTTCATGATCTGACCGTGCTCGATCTCTCGGAAGCTGCGCTGGCGAGCGCGCGGCAACGGATCGGCGCGGCTGGCCCGGCGGTGCGCTGGGTGGCCGACGATGCGACGGTCTGGCAGCCGCAGCAGGCCTTCGACATCTGGCACGATCGTGCGGCGTTTCATTTTCTGGTCGCGGAGAGCGACCGCGCGGCCTATCTCGAAAGACTGCATCGCGGCGTCAAGGCCGGCGGCCACGCCGTGATCGGCACCTTCGCGCTCGACGGTCCGGAAAAGTGCAGCGGCCTGCCGGTGCAGCGCTATGATCCCGCAACGCTGAGCCGGACCGTCGGTCCGGCATTCGAGTTGACCGCGCATGAGGCGCACCGGCACGTCACGCCCTGGGGCGCGACGCAGTCGTTCCAGTTCAGTGTGCTGCGGCGCAAGTGACCGGCCGCGGAAGGAGAGGCGAGATGACGGACGGGCCACGGGCGATCGGCGAGATCGCGAGCTATCACGCCCATGTCTATTACGACCCCACCACCAGCCGGGGCGAGGCCGAACGCCTGCGCAACTGGATGGGCGAGCGCTTCCTGGTCACGCTCGGGCGTTGGCACGACGTCAAGGTCGGCCCGCACGATCAGGCGATGTATCAGGTGGCGTTTGCGGCCGAGCTGTTTCCGACCCTGGTGCCGTGGCTGATGCTGAACCACGGCAGCCTGAGCATCCTGGTCCATCCCAACACCACCAATCCGCGCCGCGATCATCGCGACGATCCGCTCTGGATCGGCACGCCGCTTGCCGTCCATGCCGACAAGCTGCCCGAAGAGGCTGAAATGGAGCTGGCGCCGGCCCCGAACACGTCGCCGACATTGCGTCCCTGAGCGCCGGCTGCGGCCGGACGGGATGGGTAAAGTTTGACGCAATTACGTTACAGCCAAGTCGTTTCAAACTCATCGCGTTTTGCAACGTGAGGTTAAGGCGGCATTCCTAGGCTTACCCGACATTTCAGGGTCGGGCGCATTAGGCATGTTCTTTTCGTTTCGAAGCTGGTCACTGTGGCGGGTGGTCGGGCCTCTGCTCGCCATCGTGCTGCTGCTGGGCAGTCTGTCCGCCGGCAGCCTGCAGGTGATGTCCGCGGTGCGCGCCTATGTGGCGGGCGAGAGCCTGTGGTCGAAGGGGCAGAAAGACGCCATCTACTACCTTCAGACCTATGTCAGCACCGGCGCGCCGCTTTATCTGCAGAAGTTCGATGCCGCGATCGCGGTGCCGCTGGCCGATCGCACGGCACGGCGCGCGCTGGAAGCGCCCGGCAACAACGACGCCGTGGCGAGGGCCGGCTTCGCCAAAGCGGGCAATCACGACGACGACATCGGCGGCCTGATCTGGCTGTTCAAATATTTCCGCACGATGCACCACGTGGCCGGCGCGGTGACGGCCTGGCGCAATTCGGATGCGCTGCTCGATCAGCTGATCGAAATCAGGAACGAGGCCGCGAACGACGTCGCGCTGCATGATCCCTCGGCTGCGACCATCAAACACTGGGCCGAGCGGATCGGTGCGGTCGACGCCGCGCTGAGCACGCTGGCCGTCGATTTCTCCGACCAGCTGGGGAAGGCGTCGCGTCAGGTCTCCGCGCTGCTGCTGCTGGTCAATCTCGTGATCGCGGCCTGCCTTGCCGGCATCGTGCTGTTCCACACAAGGCGGATGCTGTGGCGGCGTTGGCTTGCCGAGACCGCGCTTGCGGTCGAGAAGGAGCGCGCCCAGCTCACGCTGGCGTCGATCGGCGACGCTGTCATCGTGACCACGCAGGACGATCGCGTCGGCTACATGAACGGCGCCGCGCAGCGGCTGATCGCGCCAGGGCGAGACGTGACCGGATGGCAGCTTTCATCGCTGTTCAACATTGCCGAGCAGCCGGTGCGGGGATCGTTCCAGAGCACCGATGGAGACGACGAGAGCCGGCCGCAGCAGCGGCTGCTGGTGCGGACGGACCATTCCAGCGTGCCGGTCTCGGTGGTCGAGACCCCGATCGTGCATGCCGGCGAACCGGCCGGCCGCGTCATGATCATTCACGACATGACTGCCGAGCGGCGGCTGGTCGAGGAACTGGCATGGGCTGCGTCTCATGACGCGCTCACCGGCCTTGCCAACCGGCGGCAGTTCGAGTTCGAGCTGCACAAGGCGATGTCGGGCTCGCCGGTCGTGGGCGCCGATCTGATGCTGATCGACCTCGACCAGTTCAAGATCGTCAACGACACCTGCGGCCACATGGCGGGTGACCGGCTGCTGAAGCAGGTGGCGAAGATGCTGGCGGCCGAGGTCGGCGACAGCGGGCTGGTTGCGCGTCTCGGCGGCGACGAATTCGGCATTCTGCTGCGCGACGATGGCTCCGCCACGCACGACGTGGCGGCCGATGTCGCGGAGCGGATCAGGGCGGTGGTCGAGCAGTCGAGCTTCGTCCATGAGGGGTCGAGCTTCCGGATCAGCGCGAGCGTCGGCCTGGTCGCGCTTTGCGACAGCGCCGGCGTGCAGGACGCGCTGCGGCTTGCCGACGTCGCCTGCTTCCTCGCCAAGGACAAGGGGCGCAATCGCGTCCAGGAACACCGTCCGTCCGATACCGGCATGGCGGTGCGCGTCGCCGAGATGAGCTGGGTCAATCGCATCCGCAAGGGATTGGACGAGGGGCGCTTCTGCCTCTACGAGCAGGAGATCCGCCCGATCAACGGTGCGCTGAGGGGCAATGAGCGGCGTGAACTGCTGCTGCGGCTGCGCGACGAGAATGGTGCGCTGGTGCCGCCCGGCAGCTTCCTGCCCGCGGCCGAACGCTACGGGCTGATGCCGCTGATCGACCGCTGGGTGGTTCGTCGCGCCTTCGAGATCATCGCCGAGCGCAAGCACCATCCACGCAGGGTGGCGAGCTACGCCATCAATCTCTCCGGCGCCACCATCGGCGACGGCGACTTCGTCGACTTCGTCGCCGGGCTGTTTGCGCAGCATGATGTTTCGCCGGCATTGGTGTGTTTCGAGATCACCGAGACCAGCGCCATCTCGAATCTCGACGAGGCACAGACATTCATCGCGCGGCTGCGCGAGATCGGCTGCAGCTTCTCGCTCGACGATTTCGGCACCGGCATGTCCTCGATCGCCTATCTGAAGCACCTGCCGGTCGACATCATCAAGATCGACGGCTCGTTCGTGAAGGAGATCCTGAACAGCAAGGTCGATCGCGCGATGGTCGAGATGATCACCAAGACCGCGAAGATCATGCAGAAGCAGGTGGTCGCCGAGTTCGTCGAGAGCCTCGCGATCCTGGACGAACTGCGCCTGATCGGGGTCGACTACGCCCAGGGGTACGCCATCGGGAAGCCGGTTCCGGTGCTCACCCTCCGGGAAGAGAAGATCGCCTGAGTCGCCGGAATTGTCCCGAATCGGGACTTTTTCGGCCGCTTCCGCCCGCCCGGGGGCTGATTCCCGGCACTTTCCATCCGAAAAACGTTTAAAAATCCTGTCGTTGCCCGCTCCGTCTCGATTATGCCTTACTCTAATTCCCTGATATGATGTGCGAACGGTGAATCCAACGTGGGCCGGGTAACAGGCCCCAGAGCACCGACTTGGGGATGATGGGTCAACGTACGACGAAAGCAGCCGCGCGTAAGTCGAACCGCGGCGTGTCTCTGGTGGGCAGCACGGCGTTCGCCGTGAGCGCGCTCGTCCTGTCGTCTGGCCTTGCCGCCTGGATGGTCGGCATCGACCCTACCGCTTGGCTGCATGGACCGGCACTCGCCAACACCGCCGCCTCGCTGAATTTCGACGATCGCTTCGGCTCTCGCTCCACGATCAACACGGCTTCGCTCTATTATCCTCTGCGCCGCGGATTCCGTTCGAGCCGCGGCGATTTCAATTCCGAGTTCGGGCAGATCGAGGACGCGCTGGCCGGCCAGCTGCGTGACACCCAGACTGAACTGCCGGCGAGCCAGCCGGCGACCGCATCGGTTGCGGCCACGACCTCGACCGCAGCCTCCGCCGTGCCGATGCCGCGATCGCGGCCGGTCGAGGCCAATCTGCTTGCGCGCAACGATCAGCCGCTGCCGCCGCCGCAGGCGCCGGTGCAGCAGGGCGACAACCGGACGTTCCTGCAGAAGATCGCAGACATGATGCCGGGCAAGCTGCAGCTGGCCTCGATCGATCCGAATGATGGCTTGTTGTCCGGCCCGAGCCCCGATCTCGGTGCGCTCGGCTATGACAGTACCACGGCGGTGTACGACATCACCGGCCGCATCGTGTACATGCCCGACGGCACCAAGTTCGAAGCGCATTCGGGGCTCGGCAATCTGCTCGACGATCCGTCGCATGTGACCGCCCGCAACGCCGGTGCGACGCCGCCCGGCATCTACGAGATGAAGCCGCGCGAGAAGCTGTTCCACGGCGTGCCCGCGCTGCGCATGACCCCGGTCGATGGCAGCGATACGTTCGGGCGTGTCGGCCTGCTCGTGCACAGCTACATGCTCGGACCGAACGGCGACTCCAACGGCTGCATCTCGGTCAAGCATTACGACAAATTCCTGCAGGCCTATCGCAGCGGCTCGATCAGGCGCATCGCCGTCGTGGTCAGCATCAAGGACGTCAAGTCGGCCTCGACCCGCGCGGCGTCGAACTCGTAGGCCGCACGCCGGCGCGGCCGGCTCATCGAACCCGTCAAATTCTCAGTGAGTCTCCTCGTCTCCGGCGCGCAAGCGCCGGGCGATGCG
>DASVOL010000603.1:0-8008 GCA_036383375.1 Bradyrhizobium sp.
ACCGACAGCATGACGATCCCCGAGATAGGCAGAAATGACTTCCGGATTGCGGACGACCTCGGCCGGTTTGCCCTCGACCAGCACCTTGCCGAGATTGAGCACGATGGCGCGGTCGACCAGCGGCATCACGATTTCCATCACATGCTCGACCATCAGCACGGTGACGCCTGTGGCGCGGACCTTGCGCACCAGTTCGACCCCGGTCTGCGCCTCGACCGGCGTCAATCCGGTCAGCACTTCGTCGAGCAGCAGCAGCTTCGGTTCGGTCGCCAGCGCACGGGCGACTTCGAGCCGGCGCTTCTCCGACGGGACGAGATCGGCGGCGAGCTTGTCGGCGCGCGCGGCAAGGCCGCAGAACTCGAGGACCTCATAGGCCTTCTGTCGCGCGATCCGCATCTTGGTGTTGCGGATCAGCGCGCCGACGATGACGTTGTCGATCACGGTCATGGTCTCGAAACTCTTGACCACCTGGAAGGTGCGCCCGACGCCGCGCTGACAGCGCTCCGCCGCCGGCAGCTTGGTCACGTCTTCGCCGTCGAAGATGATCGAGCCCTGGGTCGGCGGCAGCACCCCCGCGATCAAATTGAACAGCGTCGATTTGCCGGCACCGTTCGGTCCGATCAGGCCGACGATCTCACCGCGGCCGACCGAGATCGAGACGTCGCTGTTGGCGACGAGGCCACCGAAGCGCTGCCAGACGCCGCGGGTTTCAAGCAGCGCCGTCATCGCGCGGCCTCCTTGCGCCCGGAGAGCATGCCGAACACGCTAACGAGCCCCTTCGGCAGTGCCAGCGAGATCGCGACGATCAGCGCGCCGTAGACGATCAGGTCGACGCCGCGGCCGGAGCCGCCGACATAAGCGCGCGTCAACTCGGTGAGCGGAATCAGGATGACCGCGCCGAGCACCGGCCCCCACAGCGTGCCGATGCCCCCGAGCACCGCGGGCAGCGCCATCAACAGCGAGAACTGGAAACCCATCACACTCTCAGGGTCGATATAGGAGACGAACTGGGCGTAGAAGCTGCCGCCGACCGCGACCAGGAAGGCCGAGACCGCCGCGGCGCCCATCTTGGAATTGAACACGACGACGCCGAGGCTCTCGGCAGCGTCCGGATTGTCCTTCACCGCGCGCCACCAATAGCCCCATTTGGAATCTTCCAGCCACCAAGTGACGAGCCAGGCAATGCAGGCCAGCGTCAGCGCGAAATAGAAGTACGGCAGCTTGGAGCGGGCGAACTGGAATTTCAGCCAGCTGTCGCCGCGCATCGGGATGTCGATGCCGAGCGCGGCACCCGCCCAATCCCAGTTCTGGATCAGGAGCAGCGCGATCTCGGCGATCACGATGGTCGCGATTACGAAATAATGCCCGCGCAGGCGGAAGCAGGGATAGCCGAGCGCCATCGCGATCACGGCGGAGATCGCCCCACCCGCCAGCATGCCGAACCACGGCAGCACGCCGAACTTGGTGAACAACAGCGCGGTGGTGTAAGCCCCTAACCCGAAATACAGCGCATGGCCGAGCGAGATCTGTCCGCAATAGCCGGACAGGATGTTCCAGCTCTGCGACAGCGCGGCATACATCAGGGTCAAGACCATGATGTTCTGGACGTAGACGTCCTTGACGAACAGCGGCACCAGCGCGGCGATCACTGCAAGGCAGGCCGCCACGATCAGGTCACGCCTGCGGCGTTGGGCGAAGTGGGTGTCCATCACATCGATCCGAACAGGCCACGCGGGCGGATGAAGACGACCAGGAGATAGACGGCGTAGATGCCGACCGATTTCAGCGACGGCGGCAGGATCAGCGCGGTGGTCGCCTCGACCAGGCCGACGATGATGCCGCCGGCAAAGGCGCCGAACACGCTGCCGAAGCCGCCGAGCGCCACGGTGACGTAGGCGATCAGCGCAAACGACGCGCCGACGTCGGGATAGATGTAGAAGAAGATCGCCATGATGGCGCCGGCGAGGCCGACCAGCGCCGCACCAAGGCCCCAGCCGAGCGCGAACACCCGGTTCTTGTCGATGCCGACCAGCGCCACCGCGCCGGCGTCCTCGCGGGTCGCCTCGAGCGCACGGCCGAAATCGGTGCGGTTGATGAAGAAGTAGAGCGCGACGAAGGCCGCGATCGACAGCATCGCGCCGATCAGCTGCGGCTCCGGCAGATAGATGCCGGCGATCGAGATCGTCTTGCCGCCGACCCAGGAGTTGGTGACACTGCGATAGTCCGGCGTGAAGAAGAACTGGGCGAGGCCCCGCATCACGATCGCAAGGCCGAAGGTGGAGAAGATCTGCACCATGCCGGCGTTGGCCTTGGCGCGCATCGCGAAGCGGACCACCAGCAGATAGACCACCGCGCCGAACACGAACAATGCCGCGGCGACCAACGGCGCCGCAAGCAAGGGATCGATCGCGAAGAACGCGAACAGAAAGAAGGTCGCGTACATCGCGATCATCAGGAATTCGCCGTGCGCGAAATTCACGACGTCCATCAATCCGAAGATCAATGCGAGGCCGGCGGCGATCAGTCCGTAGAGCAGCCCCATCAAGAGGCCGCTCGCCAAACTCTGGATAATGGTCTCGGCTGTCACCGTCGTCTGCCCCCTCTAGCGTCCGACCGATCAGCTGTTCATCGGCCAGATCGCCTCGGAGACGGCGGCCTGTTCCGGGAAGATCGTCACGAAGTTCTTCGCGGTGTATTGCAGCAGCACCGGATCGGCGAAATTGTTCTGCCCCATCTCGTCGAACTTGACGCGCCGCCACGGCATGATGGTGACGTCGCCCGGCATGTCGGTGGCGACCAGCGCCTCGCGGATCTTCTCGCCGTCGGTCGACTTGGCACGGTTGACGGCGTCGGCCATCACGATCAGGCCCATGAACTGGCGCGAGGTGTAATCGTTGAAGTCCTTGCCGGATTTGGCGCGGTACATCTCGTTGATGAGGCCGACCATCGGCCGCTTCTGCGCCAGGTCGAGCGAGAAGCTGCCGCGCGAGATCACGCCCTCGAGCTTGTCGCCGACCGCGTCATAGGTCGCCTTCTCCGAGAAGCCGGCATCCTGCGCCATGATGTTCTTCGGCTTGTAGCCGAGCTCGGCCATGGTCTTGACCAAGAGGATCGAGTCAGTGGTGTAGCTCGACGGCATCAGCACGTCGGCGTTGGCCGCCTTGAGCTGCTGCACCTCGGCGGTCAGCGACGGCGAGTTGGCGCGGTACTTGATGTCGGCCACGATCTTGTAGCCGCGCTCGGCGGCGAGCTTGGTCTGGGCGTTCGCCGAATCGGTGCCGAAGATGGTGTCCTCGTGGAACAGCGCCAGGGTCTCGATCTTCTGACCCTTCTTCTTCATCGCATCGAAGAAGTCGAACATCGCGGCCGAGAACATCTCGTCATGCGGCGAGGCGCGGAAGTAATACTTCAGGCCGCGGCGATGCAGGCTCGGCGAGGAATTGTCGGCCGAGATGAACGGGATGCCGTAGCGCTCGCAGGTCTGGCTGACGGTGACCGCAACCGCGCTCTGATAGGTGCCGACGACGGCACAGACCTTCTCCTGCGTGATCAGCCGCTCGGTCTCGGCGCGGCCCTTCTGCGGATCGGCCTGGTGGTCGGCGAACACCAGCTTGACCTTCGCTCCGCCGAGGCCGGACAGGCCTTCGCCCTTGGCGAGCGGCAGCGCGAAATCATAGTTCTTGTTGATGATATCGGCGGCGGTGTTGAAGGCATGCTGCGCGTCGACGCCGATCGCGGCGCTGGAGCCGGACAGCGGATAGATCACGCCGATTGCAACTTCGCTTGTCTGCGCGCGCGCAGCCATCGGACCGAGCGCAGCGGCGGCAGTGGCACCCAGCAACACGTTACGGCGAGAGATCGTCATCGAAAGTCCCCTTGGTCAGCTTGTTATTATCGATGTGACGCTTGTAGCGCGCAGTAAAGCCTCAATGAATTGCACGAATTGCCTATTCAGAGCACAGCCAGCTGCCTGTTCCTGAGATCGGTCACCAGCATCAGGCCCGGCGAATGCGTGATCGCGAACGGCAGCTTCGCACTTGCGATCACCGATTGCGGCGTGACGCCACAGGCCCAGAACACCGGGATCTCGTCATCGGCCACCGGCACCGCATCGCCGTAATCGGGCTTGGCGATATCCTTGATGCCGATCGCATGCGGATGGCCGAGATGAACCGGGGCGCCGTGCACCGAGGGAAAGCGTGAGGTGATCTGCACCGCGCGGATCGCATCCGCCGGCTTGAACGGGCGCATCGACACCACCATCGGTCCCGCGAACGGCCCCGACGGCTGGCAGGCGATGTTGGTCCGGTACATTGGCACACGCAGGTTGCGTTCGATGTGACGGATCGGCAGCCCGTCCTCCAGCAGCGCCTCCTCGAACGAATAGGAGCAGCCGAGCACGAAGGTGACGAGATCGTCGCGCCAGTATTTGGTGATGTCGGTCGGTTCGTCCGCAACCTCGCCATCGCGCCAGACCCGGTAGCGCGGCACGTCGGTGCGGATGTCGAGGTCGAGGCCGAGCGCGGGGATCCGGGGATCGCCGACATCCGACATGCCGATGATCGGGCACGGCTTGGGGTTGAGCTGGCAGAAGCGGTGGAACGCGCCGGCGAGCTTCTCCGGCAGGATCGCCAGATTGCCCTGGACGAACCCATTGGCGAGACCGGCCGTGGTGGCCGAGGCCATGCCGTTGCGGCTGGCACGCCGCGCTTCGACGCTTGCCAGCACCGGCCCCCCCTGAGATCGCTGCACTGCCGCAAAAACAGTCATGGGATTCTCCTGCCCATAATCTCGACAAGGACAAACCAACACCAAGCGTGATATAATGTCTAATCGTCCTTTCTAATCAAAATCGATAAATACAATTTATCGACCGGGGATATGCTTCCAATGACGGACTTCCGCTCGATCGAAACGTTCCTCTGGGTCGTCAAGCTCGGCAGCTTCCGCGGTGCCGCCCAGCGGCTCAACACCACCCAGCCGGCGATCTCCCAGCGCATCGCCCAGCTCGAGCGCGAGATGGGCGTCAAGCTGCTGAACCGGGATCACCGGGTGGCCTCGCCGACGCCGAGCGGACGGCTGATGATGACCTACGCGGAGAAGCTGATCGGCCTGCGCTCGGAGATGATGGCGGAGGTCGGCGACCGCTCGGCGATGCGCGGCGCGCTGCGGCTCGGTGTCGCGGAGACCATCGTGCACACCTGGCTGCCGCGGCTGGTCAAGAGCGTCAACGAGATCTACCCGAACCTGTCGCTGGAGATCGAGGTCGACATCACGCCGAACCTGACCCCGCGACTGCTGGCCCAGGAGATCGAACTCGCCTTCGTGCTCGGACCGGTCTCGGCGTCCGGCGCGCATAATCATGTGCTGTGCGATTACCCGATCGGCTTCCTGGCGAGCCCGTCGCTCGGTCTCGGCCCCGGCCCGGTGGCGCGGCGGGATCTGGCGCGGTTTCCGATCATCACGTTTCCGCGCAAGACCCAGCCCTACGAGACCGTGCGCGCGCTGTTCAACGCCCCCGATCTGCCGCCGATCCGGCTGCACGCCTCGACTTCGCTCGCGACCGTGATCCACATGGCCAATGAAGGCCTTGGCATTGCCGTGATTCCATCGGCGATCGTCGAGAACGAGCTTGCTGACGGCCGCTTGCAATTGCTTGATACCGACCTCAAGCTGCCGCCCCTCACCTTCACCGCGAGCTGGCTCGCCTCCCCCGATGCGGTCGCCATCGAGCGTGTCGCCCATCTCGCCAGGCAGATCGCGCAGGCGAGCGTGGCGGTTGACGCGATGGAAGCGGCGCGCCATTGAACGAGTGCCGGATAATCAAACGTCATTCCGGGGCGGCTCGAAGGGCCGAACCCGGAATCCCGAGATTCCGGGTTCGATGCTGACGCATCGCCCGGAAAGACAGCTGAAATGGACTGACGACATGAGCCGAGCCGCCACCAACCTGCAGATCGATTCCGCCCGCCTCTGGGGCACCATCCACGAAACCGCGCAGTTCGGTGCAACGCCAAAGGGTGGCGTGCGGCGGCTGACCCTCGGCGCCGAGGACAAGCAGGTGCGCGACTGGTTCCGCAAGGCCTGCGAGAGCGCCGGCCTCGAGGTGCAGGTCGACGCGCTCGGCTCGATGTTCGGGTTGCGCAAAGGGCGGGATATGTCGAAGCCGCCGATCGGCGTCGGCTCGCATCTCGACACCCAGCCGACCGGCGGCAAATATGACGGCATCCTCGGCACGCTGGCCGGGCTCGAACTGGTGCGCACGCTCAACGATGCCGGGATCGAGACCGAGCTGCCGATCTGCATCTGCAACTGGACCAACGAAGAAGGCTCGCGCTTTGCGCCGGCGATGATGGCCTCGGCCGCCTATGTCGGCGATTTCACCACCGACGACATTCTGTCGCGCAAGGACGCTGAGGGCGTCACGGTGGCGCAGGCGCTGGACTCGATCGGTTATCGCGGCGATGCCCCGGTCGGCCGCCAGAAGTTCACCAGCTTCGTCGAGCTGCATATCGAGCAGGGCCCGATCCTGGAGGCCGAGGGCAAGACCATCGGCGTCGTCGATTCCGGCCAGGGCGTGTTGTGGTACGACGGCAAGATCACAGGCTTCGAGAGCCATGCCGGCTCGACCCCGATGCCGCTGCGCCGCGATGCGCTGGCGACGCTGTCGGAGATCGTGCTGGCGATGGAAAGCATTGCGAAGAAACATGGACCGAAGGCGGTCGGCACCATCGGCGAGGCGGTGATCGCAGCGCCCTCGCGCAACGTCATTCCCGGCGAGATCGCCTTCACGGTGGATTGCCGCAGCGCCGATGCCGCGATCATGGACGCGCTGGATCGCGATCTCCGCGCTGCGGTCACCGAGATCGCAGCAAAGCGCAAGGTCGAGGTCCAGCTCGACCTCGTCTGGCGCAAGGCGCCGACGCATTTCGATCCGAAGCTGGTCGACGCCGTCGAGAGCGCGGCCGAGCAGCTCGGCTATTCGCACCGCCGCATCACTTCCGGCGCCGGCCACGACGCCTGCAACCTCAACACGGTGATGCCAGCGGCGATGGTGTTCGTGCCCTGCAAGGACGGCATCAGCCACAACGAGCTGGAAGACGCCACGCAGACCGATTGCGCCGCCGGCGCCAACGTCCTGATGCATACGGTGCTGGCGCTCGCCGGCGTCGCGTCCTGATCATCACATCTTCCTTCAATGGAGGCTTTCGTGCGCGCAGTGTTTGTCGACGCCAATGAATCGCTCGCTGTCATCACGGAGCGGCTGGAAAAGCCCGGCGATCCCAAGATGCGGATCAACCGCAACCCGGACATCAAGTCCGAGGACTATCCGGCGGTGCTCGACGGCGCCGAGATCGCGGTGGTCGATCACACCGCGCTGCCGACCGACGTCGCGAAAAAGTGCGCCGGCCTGAAACACGTCGTGTTCCTCGGCACCGGCGCGCGCAGCTACATGAACCCGGAAGAGCTCGCCGGGCTCGGCATCTCCGTGCACCTGATCAAGGGTTATGGCGACACCGCGGTCGCAGAATCCGCGATCGCGCTGATGTGGTCATCGGCGCGGGTGATCGCGCAGATGGACCGCGAGATGCGCGCCGGCAACTGGCTGCGCGAGGACGGCATGCAGCTCACCGGCAAGACGCTCGGTCTGGTCGGCTTCGGCGGCATCGCCGCCGAGGTCGCCCGCATCGCGCTCGGCAGCGGCATGAAGGTGATCGCCTGGAATCGGTCGCCCAAGAGCCATCCGGGCGTCGAATTCGTCGAGCTCGACACGGTGCTGGCGAATAGCGACGTGGTCTCGCTCCATCTGCTCTTGAACGACGAGACCCGCGGGATGATCACGCGCGAGAAGATCGCCAGGATGAAAAAGGGCGTGGTGCTGATCAACACCGCCCGCGGCGCCATCGTCGACGAGCAGGCGATGATCGATGCGCTCAACTCCGGCCACATCCGCCACGCCGGCCTCGACGTCTACAACATCGAGCCGCTGCCGAAGGATCACCCGCTG
>DASVOL010000604.1:0-3059 GCA_036383375.1 Bradyrhizobium sp.
TCATCGGCCTCGGTCACCACGTCGAATGCCGACGTCTTGGTACGGACCTCGATCTCCCGGACGCGGCGAAACCGTGGCATGATCTCGGTACGCCCGACTTCGGCGAGGATGTTTCCGATCATCTGCGCGTCGGCATGGGACAGTTTCACGCGGCATTCTCCTGCGTTGCGCCGCCATCCTATCGCAGGATCATGACTGCGCGGCAATCACCGGCGCTGGTTGTAGACATCGATGCAGACGGCGCCCAGCAGGACGAGGCCCTTGATCACTTGCTGATAATCAATGCCGATGCCGAGGATCGACATGCCGTTGTTCATCACGCCCATGATCATGGCCCCGACCACCGCGCCGCCGACCCGGCCGACGCCGCCATAGGCCGAGGCGCCGCCGATGAAGCAGGCAGCGATCACGTCGAGTTCGAAGCCGAGGCCGGCCTTCGGCGTCGCGGTGTTGAGGCGCGCGGCAAACACCAGCCCGGCGAGCGCCGCCAGCACGCCCATGTTGACGAAGGTGAAGAAGGTCAGCCGTTCGGTCTTGACGCCCGACAGCTTCGCGGCCTTGGCGTTGCCGCCGACGGCATAGATCTGGCGGCCGATCACGGTCCGCCGCGTGACGAAACCGTACAGCGCGATCAGCACCGTCATGATGACGAGCACGTTGGGCAGGCCGCGATGCGAGGCGATCAGATAAGTGAAGTAGAGCACCGCGCCCGCCAGCGCAATGCTCTTGGCGATGAAGAACGCGTAGGGCTCGACCTCGATGCCGTGCGACTGCTCGCGCGCCCGGCTCCTGGCGCTCGCCAGCACCAGCGCGAACGCCAGCACGACGCCGATCAGGAGCGAGGTCGGGTAGAGCGTGCCGGCGCCCGGAAACAGCTCGGGGATGAAGCCCGACGACAGCTTCTGGAAGGTCGGTGGAAACGGCCCGACCGAGCGGCCCTGCAGCACCGCGAGCGCAAGGCCCTTGAACACCAGCATGCCGGCCAGCGTCACGATGAAGGACGGAATCTTGAAATAGGCGACCCAGTAGCCCTGCGCCGCGCCGATCGCGGCACCGACCAGCAGACAGATGATGAAGGCGGTCGGGTAGTCGACATGGTAGGTCACCATCAGCACCGCCGCGACCGCGCCGACGAAGCCCGCGACCGAGCCGACCGAAAGGTCGATATGCCCGGTGACGATCACCAGCAGCATGCCGAGCGCCATGATCACGATGTAGCTGTTCTGCAGCACGAGATTGGTGAGATTGACCGGCTGCAGCAGCGTGCCGTCGGTCACGATCTCGAAGAACAGCATGATCGCGAGCAACGACAGCAGCATGCCGTAGTTGCGCAGATTGTTCTTGATGAAGCCGGAATGCCTGGGGGTCTCGGGAAGTGACACTGTCTTGTCGGTCATTGTGCTCTGCCTCCCGCCCGCGCCTCACCGGCAGGGGCGCCGTTTCCGGACATCCTGACATTGCGCATGATGGCGCGCATGATCTTCTCCTGCGTCGCCTCGCCCTTGGCAAATTCGCCGACGAAAGCGCCGTCATTCATCACACAGATCCGGTCGCAGATGCCGAGCAGTTCCGGCATTTCCGACGAGATCACCACGACGCCCTTGCCGGCCTCCGCGAGCTCATTGATGATACAATAAATCTCGTATTTTGCCCCGACATCGATGCCGCGGGTCGGCTCGTCCAGCAGCAGCACCTGCGGATCGGTCATCAGCCATTTCGACAGCACCACCTTCTGCTGGTTTCCGCCCGAGAGCTGCCCGGCCTCCTGGTAGACGTCGGAACAGCGAATCCGCATCCGGTTGCGATAATCGCTCGCTGCCTTCAGCTCGACGACATCGTCGATCACGCCGCGATCAGCCACCTGGCGCAGGCTCGCCAGCGTCACGTTCTTGCGGACGTCATCGGCAAGGATCAGACCGAGCTGCTTGCGGTCCTCGGTGACATAGGCGAGGCCGGCATGGATCGCGGCCGGCACGTTGGCAAGGTTGGCCTCGCGTCCGTCAAGGCTGATCCTGCCGGAGATATTGTAGCCCCAGGCCCTGCCGAACAGGCTCATGGCAAATTCGGTACGGCCGGCGCCCATCAGGCCGGCGATACCGACCACCTCGCCGCGGCGCACCCTGAAATCGACATTCTTGATCACCTGCCGGGCGGTGTGCAGCGGGTGATAGACTGACCAATTCTCCACCGTCATCACGGGATCGCCGATCGCGACGTTTCGCTCCGGGAAGCGATGCGCGAGATCGCGGTTGACCATGCTGCGGATGATGCGGTCCTCGTCGACCTGCTCGGTCCGGCAATCGATGCTGTCGACGGTGCGGCCGTCGCGCAGCACCGTGATCCGGTCGGCGACCCGCGCGACCTCGTTGAGCTTGTGCGAGATCAGGATCGAGGCGATGCCCTGCTCGCGGAACACCAGCAGCCGGTCCAGCAGCGCGGCACTGTCGGCCTCGTTGAGGCTCGCGGTCGGCTCGTCCAGGATCAGGAGCCGCACCTTCTTCGACAGCGCCTTGGCGATCTCGACCAGCTGCTGCTTGCCGACGCCGAGATCGGTGACGAGGGTGTCCGGCGATTCCCTCAGGCCGACCTGCGCCAGCAGCTCCGCGGTCCGCCGGTACACCGCATCCCGGTCCACCACGCCGAACCGCGACGGCGCGCGCGACAGAAAGATGTTCTCGGCGATCGACATCAGCGGGATCAACGCCAGCTCCTGGTGGATGATGATGATCCCGAGCGCCTCGGAGTCGTTGATGTCGCGGAACCGGCGCTCCTCGCCGTCGAACAGGATCGACCCTTCATAGCTGCCGGCGGGATAGACCCCGCTCAGCACCTTCATCAGGGTCGACTTGCCCGCGCCATTCTCGCCGACCAGCGCATGGATCTGCCCGGCTTCCACGGTGAAACTGACGTCGCGCAACGCCTGCACGCCGGCAAAGCTCTTGCTGACGCCACGCATCTCAAGCATCGCCGTCATCGGATCACATCCCGCAACGTCACTCGGCCTCGGCGCTATCAGCCCCGCTCGCCTGCCCTAGTCGAATTGCGAGCGCTTGTAGTAG
>DASVOL010000605.1:0-3546 GCA_036383375.1 Bradyrhizobium sp.
GAAGAGCGAAAGCGACGGCTTCCACAAAGGCCATCACCACTATATCGAGCTCGGCTTCGTTGCCGGTGTCGAAGGCTCCAAGGTGCGGCTCTCCGCCAACGCCGCCATTGCGGTGACCCTCGAGGAGGAGAAGTCCGGCAAGCCGGTTGGTCCGTCCGCGGAAGCCTAGCAATCCGGGCTCTTGTAAAGGCTCCGGTGGCATGCTCCTCTGCCCTGTCTGGACGTTGATCCGGCGTCCAGTCGAAACCTTTTTCGCGTTAAAGTGCCGTTAGTTAAGGAGAGATGCGTGCCATCAGCCGTTCCGCAACCGGTCGCTGCGAAGCTGACACGCGCGGCCATCTTCCTTGCGGTCACGATCAAGCCCAATCCGGAATTTGACACCGTGGTGCGGTCGCTATGTGCGGACGTGGCTGCGCTGGTGCGCGCGGTCGGCTTCCGCGATCTCGAGGGCCGGCTGTCCTGCGTCATGGGCATCGGCTCGGATGCATGGGACCGGCTGTTCGGCGCGCCGAAGCCGCAAGGCCTGCATCCGTTCCGCGAGATCAACGGCGTCCACCACGCCGTCGCGACGCCGGGCGACCTGCTGTTTCACATCCGCGCCGTGCCGATGGACCTGTGCTTCGAACTCGCGACACAGATCATGTCGCGGCTCGGCGATGCGGTCGCGACCTCTGACGAGGTGCACGGCTTCAAATATTTCGACGAGCGCGACCTGCTCGGCTTTGTTGACGGCACGGAGAATCCGGAGGACCAGGCGGCAACCGACGCCACCATCATCGGCGACGAGGACGCGGCCTTCGCCGGCGGCAGCTATGTGATCGTGCAAAAATACCTGCACGATCTGAAGAAGTGGAACGAGCTGCCGGTCGAGATGCAGGAGAAGATCATCGGCCGCACCAAACTGTCCGACATCGAGCTCGACGATGCGGTGAAGCCGAGCTACGCGCACAATGCGCTGACGACGATCGTCGAGAACGGCGAGGAGCTCGATATCGTCCGCGACAACATGCCGTTCGGCAACACCAGCAAGGGCGAGTTCGGTACCTATTTCATCGGCTATGCCAAGTCCCCGCACCGGATCGAGCAGATGCTGGAGAACATGTTCGTCGGCAAGCCGCCGGGCAATTACGACCGCCTGCTCGACTTCAGCCGCGCGGTGACCGGCACGCTGTTCTTCATTCCGTCGGCGACCTTCCTGGAGGACGTCACCAGCGAGCCACCTGCACCCGCGCCGGCCGAGCCGTCGCTGGACGACGCCGGGGCTGACGAGGCACCTGCACAAAAAATACCGCCGTCCGACGGCTCGCTCGGGATCGGCTCACTCAAAGGAAAGGCTGGACATGAATAACCTTCATCGGGGACTGGCCCCCATCTCGGACGCGGCATGGGCCCAGATCGAAGAGGAAGCCTCGCGGACGTTGAAGCGCCATCTGGCGGCGCGGCGTGTCGTCGATGTCGATGGGCCGAAAGGCACGGACTTCTCCGCGGTCGGCACCGGTCACATCAAGAAAATCGCGACACCCGGCGACGGCGTCGAGGCGACGCAACGCGACGTCCGCGCGCTGGTCGAGCTGCGCGTGCCGTTCGAGCTGTCGCGCCAGGCGATCGACGATGTCGAACGCGGCTCCAATGATTCCGACTGGGATCCGCTCAAGCACGCCGCGCGCAAGATCGCCTTCGCCGAGGATCGCGCGGTGTTCGATGGCTACGCCGCCGCCGGGATTCAGGGCATCCGCCAGGGCACCAGCAACCCGGTGCTGAAGCTGCCATCGAGCATCAAGAATTACCCTGGTGTGGTCGCGCAGGCGGTCAGCCAGTTGCGGCTCGCCGGCGTCAACGGTCCCTACACGCTGCTGCTCGGCACCGAGCCCTATACCGCGATCGGCGGCGCGACCGACGACGGCTATCCTGTGCTGCAGCACATCCAGCGCCTGATCGACGGCAAGATCATCTGGGCGCCGGCAATCGAGGGCGGCGTCCTGCTCACCACCCGCGGCGGCGATTTCCAGCTCTCGATCGGCCAGGACCTTTCGATCGGCTATCTCAGCCACACGGTGACCTCGGTCCAGCTCTACTTCCAGGAGACCATCACCTTCCTGATGCTGACCAGCGAAGCGTCGGTGGTGCTTGCGCCGGAGGCGAAGAAACCCGCCTAGTCTTACCGGCGTTGACTCTTCCGGGAAGCCTCCGGCCGATCCGTGCCGGAGCTTCCGTTGAACTTCAACGAAGAGGAGGCGCGCAATGGACTACGATCTCTACATCAACCCGAAGAAGGCGTCGGTCGGACTCTATGTTCGCAAAGGCGCCGGCCTGCCCGATCTTGGCGACGCCAAGGACTGGGTGTTCGACGGCACCTCGGCGCAAGCCAACCTGCCGCCGCAGCTCGTGAAAGAGATCGAGGCCAACGGCCACGCCTTTCGCGACATGGACTGAGCCCAGCGGCTACTTCTCGCCGACCTTCACCGGAGCGGTCTCGGGCATCAGGCTCATGGCCAGGATGCCGACCGCCGCCGCGAGCAGCAGATACCAGGACGGCGCCAGCGGATCTCCGGTCACGTGCAGCAGCCACGTGACCACGAGCTGCGCGGTGCCGCCGAAGGTCGCGATCGCGACCGCGTAGATCGTCGCGAACACGCCGCCACGGATGTTCTGCGGCAGCGCCTCGGTGAAGGCGGCGTAGAACGCGGTGAACGGCAGCGATCCGATGAATGACAGGATGCCGAAGCCGAACAGCAGCGACCACGCGCCGGGGTCCCGGACGATCCACAGGAACGCCGGATAGGTCAGCACCAGCACGACGAGCTGCGGCCAGATCATGATCGGCTTGCGTCCGAGCCGGTCGGCAAGCCAGCCGCCGAGCACCGCGCCGATGATCTGAAGTCCGTTGCTCACCAGCGATACGGTGAACGCGAGCGACGGCGACACATGCAGCGTATTCTTGGCGTAGGTCGTCATGTATTGCGTCACATAGGTCGAGATCGTGCCGCTGGCCAGGATCATCACGGCCAGCAGGATCACGCGACTGTGCCGTCGCGCCAGCGTGACATGGTTCGTGCGCTCAACGCCCGCCGCGGCGCGGTCGCCGTGAGGCACCGTTTCCGGCAATGTCCGGCGCATCCAGATGCCGAACGGCAGGCAGACGGCCCCGAGCAGGAATGCGACGCGCCACCCGTAAGCCTGCAGCATTTCGGGCGCCATCGTGCTGCTCAGGATGACGCCGACAAGGGCGCCGACGGTCGCCGCGATCTCCTGGCTGGCCGGCTGCCATGCCACCACCAGGCCGCGATTCCTGGGTGCCGCGATCTCGATGAGATAGGCTGTAGTCGGTCCGACTTCGCCGCCGAGCGCGAAGCCCTGCACCATCCGCGCCAGGATCACGACGATCGGAGCCACGACGCCGATCGCGGCATAGGACGGCGTCAGCGCGATGGTCAGGATCGCGCCACCCATCAGCGCAAAACTCAGCAGCATCGCCGGCCGCCGGCCGACCCGGTCGGAAAAGATGCCGAGCACGATGCCGCCGATGGGGCGCGTCAGGAAACCGGC
>DASVOL010000606.1:0-20410 GCA_036383375.1 Bradyrhizobium sp.
GACCGGCGCGCCACAATGGCAGATCGAGGGCCTGCGGCGGCTGGAGATCCCCGAGATGATGCAGAAGAAGTTCGGCTACGCGCCGCTCGGGCCTGCCGACGGACCGGTGAAGACGGCGATCTTCGGCGACAACAATGCCCGGCTCTACAACATCCAGCCGAAGCGCGCGATGCTCGACATCAAGGGCGACCGCTTCGCAATGATGAAGGCGCAGTATGAGAAGGCCGGCGTCGAGCCGTCGAACACGCGTTACGGCTATGTGGTGCCGAACGGCGTGATCGATCACCGGGTGTTTGTGTAGTCTTCTGACGCCGTCATTGCGAGCGAAGCGAAGCAATCCATCGCGGCCGCGCACCGGAGAGATGGCTTGCTTCGTCGCAGAGCCCGTCATGGGGCACGCGTTCGCGCGACCCGTTGGCTCCTCGCAATGACGGCGCTATTTCCCCGTGAACCTCGGCTTGCGCTTCTCGGCGAAGGCCTTCACGCCTTCCTTGAGATCATCGCTGTCCTTGACCTCATCGAGCAGCCGCCGCGCGTCGGCGACGGTTTCGAGAGGTCCCTTCGGCATCGCCTCGCGGGCCAGCTTCTTCAACGCGCGAACCACCAGCGGGGCGTTGCCGGCGATCTTCGCAGCCATCTCCTGCGCCAGCGCGAGGTGCTGACCTTTCGGTGCGACCTTGTTGACGAAACCGATCTGGAAGGCGCGTTCCGCCGACATCTCGTCGCCGACCAGCAGAAACTCCATCGCGATCTTGTGCGGCATCCGCGCCATCACCGATGAGACGCCGCCCGCGGTGGTGCCGATCTTTCCCTCGGGGTAGATGAAGCGTGTCGTCTCCGACGCCACACACAGATCGGCCATCTGCACCAGCACGAAGGCGCCACCCACGACCCAGCCGGATGTCGCTGCTATCACCGGCTTATCGAGCTCGACGCCGAGGCCAGGCACGGCGTGCCACATGTTGGCGGGGAGATCGCCAACATCGGCGCCGACCGAGAAATACTTTTCCTCCGACGAGGCCAGCACCGCGACACGATCGTCGCTGTCCCGAAACCGCAGCCAGGCGTCACGCAGCTCGGTACACAATGCGTTGTTGAGCGCGTTGTGCTTGTCGCTGCGTGCCATCGTGATGGTCGCGACGTGGTCGGCGCTCTCGTAACGAACGAGCGTCATGCTGGCCTCCCTGATCTTGTTATTGTTGTTCGCCGTGGCTGCGCCGCGACGTTATTTCTTCTCGTCGGGATGCCGGTGCACCGGATCGACCCAGAGCACGTTCTCCGGCTTCTCGACCGGCTCGATGTCGAGATTGATCGCGACCGCCTCGCCGTCGGAACGCACCAGCACGCATTCCAGCACCTCGTCGGGACTGGCGTTGATCTCCTGGTGCGGCACGTAGGGCGGCACGAAGATGAAATCGCCGGGACCGGCTTCGGCGGTGAACTGCAGCTTCTCGCCCCAGCGCATCCGCGCCTTGCCCTTCACGACATAGATGATGCTTTCGAGATGGCCGTGATGATGCGCGCCGGTCTTGGCGTCCGGCTTGATGCTGACGGTGCCTGCCCACAATTTCTGCGCGCCGACCCGGGCGAAATTGATCGCGGCCTTGCGGTCCATGCCGGCGGTCGACGGCACATTCGGATCGAGCTGGTTACCCGGAATCACCCGGACGCCGTCGTGCTTCCAGCGCTCGTCGTCGTGATGGTGATGATCGTGGTCGTGGGAATGGGTGTGATCGTGGGAACCGCTCATCGTTCTTGCTTTCGTTGGTCAAGTTTGCGTGCGTGGAACGCTACCGAAAAGCTGACGTGCAGGCGAGCGGAAAATCGGAACTTTCCGGTCAGCTGCGCGGGCGCGGATGTGCCAGCACATCCGGATGTGTCAACACATCCGGGTTGACCACATTGGTCGGCGTACCGGCAGCGTAGGCCACGATCTGATCGAAGATGTCGGTGAACTGGATCTCGTATTCGTCGCGCGAGACGTAGCCGAGATGCGGCGTGCAGACCACGTTGTCCATGTTGAGCAGCGGATCCGACGTGTCGCGCAGCGGCTCCTTCTCGTAGACGTCGACCGCGGCCATGCCGGGCCGGCCGGCGCGCAGCGCGTTGACGAGTGCGCCGGGCTCGATCAGCGGCGCGCGGCTGGTGTTGACGATCAGCGCGGTGTCTTTCATGCGCGCGAGGTCTTCCGCCTTGACGATGCCGCGCGTTGCGTCGACCAGCCGCATATGCAGCGACAGCACGTCGCAGCGGGCAAAGAAATCGGCCTTGCTGGCGGCGGTCTCGTAACCGTCGGCGCGCGCCTTGGCCAGCGCCGCCTCGCGCGCCCAGACCAGCACGTTCATGCCGAACGCCTTGCCGTAGCCCGCGACCACGGCGCCAATGCGGCCGTAGCCGTAGATGCCGAGCGTCTTGCCGCGCAACGTATGGCCGACGCCGATCTGCCATTTGCCGGCCTTCAGCGCCGCCATCTGTTGCGGGATCGCCCGCATCGCCGCGAGGATCAGGCCCCAGGTGAATTCGGCGGTGGCGTAGGACGGCGTATCAGCATGCTGGCCCGACGACACGACGATGCCGAGCCGCGTGCAGGTGTCGATGTCGATATGCGGATAGACGCTGCGCTGGCTGATCAGCTTCAAATTCGGCAGCCGTTCGAGCAGCGGGGTGCGGATCTGGGTGCGTTCGCGGATCAGCACCAGCGCCTCGGTGTCGCGCAGCCGTTCGGCAAGCGCATCGACGTCCTGGACATGATCGTTCCAGATCGTGACGTCGTAGCCGTCGAGCTTGCGGAAGCAATCGAGGGTGCGCAGCGTGTCGAAATAATCGTCGAGGATCGAAATCTTCATCGCTGCGCCCCTCTTGTCATCGGCCGGTTACTTGGCGGCCATCAGGTCATTTTACGCCGAGCAGTTCGACGTCGAACATCAGCGTGGCGTTCGGCGGGATCACGCCGCCGGCGCCGCGCGCGCCGTAGCCGAGGTTCGGCGGAATGATCAGCGTGCGCTTGCCGCCGACCTTCATGGTGGCGACGCCCTCGTCCCAGCCCTTGATCACGTGACCCTGGCCGATCGGAAATTCGAACGGCTCGTTGCGGTCGACGGAGGAGTCGAATTTCTTGCCCTTCTGGCCGTTCTCGTAGAGCCAGCCGGTATAGTGCATGACGCAGGTCTGGCCGGTCTTCGGCGAGGCGCCGGTGCCGACCTTGCTGTCGATGATCTGGAGGCCTGAAGCTGTGGTCATGGGCTTTCCTGCGGTTTGGGCCATTGCCGTCCTGCCGGCAACGGACGTGGAGACTGCCGCCGCAAGGCCGGCGAATGCAGTCGTGATGATGGTGCGTCGTGAAGATTGCATCTGGGACGTCCTTCCTTGATTGATAGGGAACCGATCAGTAGCCGAGTGCGCAGCCGTCCTTGCGCGGATCGGAGCCGCCGGTCAGCGTGCCCTTCTCCCAATCGATCCAGATGCCCTGGCCGCCGCCGAGCGGCGCGACCACGCTGGTGGTCTTGTGGCCGATCTTCTTCAGGCCCTCGACGATCTCCACCGGCACGCTGTCCTCGAGCTGGTAGACGCCCTCGTAATGCAGGCCGCGCGGCATGTCGATCGCCTCCTGAATGTCGCAGCCATAGTCGAGCATGTTGGTCAGCACGCGGGTCTGGCCGACCGGCTGATACTGCCCGCCCATCACGCCATACGGCATCACGGCGCGGCCGTTCTTTGTGGCGAGCGCCGGGATGATGGTGTGCAGCGGTCGCTTGCCCGGCGCGATGCAGTTCGGATGGCCGGGCTGGATGCGGAAACCGCCGGCGCGGTTCTGCAGCAGGACGCCGGTCTTGTTGGAGACGATCGCCGAGCCGAACGAATGCGCGATCGAGTTGATGAAGGAGCAGACATTGCGGTCCTTGTCGACCACCGTGATGTAGACGGTCGACGGATTCATCGGCGGCGCCACGTTCGGCAGTTCGAGCAGCCGATCCATCCGGATGTTCTTGATGTGCTCGTCGGCGAACTCCTTGGAGAGGATGCCGGCGACGTCGACATGGGCGTGCTGGGGGTCGCCGATGTACTGCTCACGCATCATGTAGGCGATGCGTGCCGCCTCGGCCTCGAGGTGGAAGCGCTCGATGCTGAGCGGCTTGAACTTGGTCAGGTCGAAGCGCGACAGGATGTTGAGCATGACCAGCATGGTGATGCCGGGGCCGTTCGGCGGACACTGCCAGACGTCATGGCCCTTGTACATCGTACCGATCGGCGCGGTCGTCTCGGTCGAATGCGCCGCAAAGTCCTCCAGCGTGTGCAGGCCGCCGATGCCGCGCAGGGTGTCGACCATGTCGGCGGCGATCTCGCCGCTATAGAAGGCGTCGCGGCCCTTTTGCGCGATGGCGCGCAGCGTCTTGCCGAGCTCGGGCTGGCGGATCACGTCGCCTGCGACCGCGGGCTTGCCGTGCGGCAGCAGATAGCGCTCGGTGTTGGTGCCGTTCTTCAGCTTCTCGAAACCGTTCTTCCAGTCGAAGGCGATGCGCGGAGCGACGACATAGCCCTCCTCGGCGGCCTTGATCGCGGGCTGCAGCAGCCGGTCGAAGCCGAACTTGCCGTGATCCCTGAGGATCACGTCCCAGGCGTCGATCGCGCCGGGAATGCTGACGGCATGCGCCGAGGTCAGCGGCACCGAATGGATCTTGCGTTCGAGATACCACTCGGCAGTGGCCGCCATCGGCGCCCGGCCGCTGCCGTTATAGGCCGTGATCTTGCCCTCGCCCTTCGGCTGGACCAGCGCAAAGCAGTCGCCGCCGATGCCGGTCGATTGCGGCTCGATGACGCCGAGCAGCGCGCAGGCCGCAACCGCAGCGTCGGCGGCCGTGCCGCCCGCGCGCATCACCTCGATGGCCACCAGTGCCGCCTCCGGATGCGACGTTGCGACCATCGCGTTCTGGGCGTGGACCGTGGAACGGCCGGCGAAGTGGAAATTCCTCATAACGGAGAGCTCGCTTGATCGTGATGGTCTGATGCTGCTGCGGCGGGTGGATGCCAAGGGGATGCGGGGTACATGGCACATTCGTCCCCGGCAGGGCAATGCATGGTATGCCAGAGGAATTATCCCGATAATGCATGGCTTTGCGGGGTTTCGCCGATCTGGCCGGCCTGATAAACCCCGGCCATGCCCCTCAAGGTCGCCGCCTTCTATCAGTTCGCCGCGCTGCCCGACTTCCGCGCCTTGCGCGAGCCGCTGCGCGCGCTCTGCACCAACCTTGACCTCAAGGGCAGCGTGCTGCTCGCGCATGAGGGAATCAACGGCACCATCGCCGGCAGCGACGAAGCCATCGACGGTTTCGTCGCGGAGCTTGAGCACGGACCGCTGTTCAGCGGCCGCCTCGACAATCTCGAGCTGAAATTCTCCGAAGCCGCGCAGATGCCGTTCCAGCGGCTCAAGGTGCGGCTGAAGAAGGAGATCGTGACGCTCGGCGACACCACGGTCGATCCGACGCGGCAGGTCGGCACCTATGTCGACGCCGGCGACTGGAACGAACTCATCGCCTCGCCCGACATCATGGTGCTCGACACCCGCAACGCGTTCGAGGTCGCGATGGGCAGTTTCGAAGGCGCGGTCGATCCGAAGATCGCGAGCTTCGGACAGTTCAAGGAATTTGCCGCACAGCAGCTCGATCCCGCGAAGCACCGCAGGATTGCAATGTTCTGCACCGGCGGCATCCGCTGCGAGAAGGCCAGCGCCTATCTGCTCGCGCAAGGCTTCAGCGAGGTCTATCACCTCAAGGGCGGCATCCTGAAATATCTCGAGGAAACGCCGCCGCAGGACAGCCGCTGGCGCGGCGACTGCTTTGTGTTCGACGAGCGGGTCGCGCTCGGCCACGGCCTGCGCGAGCGTGGCCACGAGGACGCCGTGCATGAATGACGCGGCAAAGCTGAGCGAGCGGATCGATGCGCTGGAGGTCCGCCTGACCTACCAGGATGAAGCCATCGAGACGCTGAACCAGACCATCACGGCGCAATGGAAGCAGATCGACGCGCTGACGCGCCAGCTCGCCGAGCTGCGCGACCGGCTTCAGGAGGCCGAACGCCAGGCGCCGGGCCCCGCCAACGAGCGCCCACCACACTACTGACCGGTGCCGCCGGAGCCCGGCGACGCCGGACTACATGTTGCTCACCTGACGCATCGGCTTCGCGCCGCTGAAGAACAGGCTGGACAACCGCTGCACCATCGCCGTCGCACGGCTTCCCTCGAGGCCCGGGCGAACACACAGCATGCGCTTCTGCAGCGGAAGCTCCGGTAGATAATAGTCCTTCGCCGAGATCAGCGAGGACGGGATCATCCGCTCGGGGCACGCCGTCAGGCCATAACCGGCCCGTGCGGCTTCGAGTCGCAGCTGGTGGTTCGGGCTCCTGAACACGATCTTGTACGAGATGTTGTGCTTGGTGAGCGTCCGGATCATCCAGTCGTCACCCGGCCACGCCAGGATCGGGATCGGGGCGCCCGGCCGCAGAACAAAATCGCGTGATCGTACCCAAACCGAGCGCTCGTCGGCCTCGGCGGCGATCGTCACCTCGTCTTCGTTCTCCAGCGAAGGGTTGCTGTAGACGAAGGCGATGTCGATGTAGCCGTCGATCAATCCTCGGATGACGATCGGCGACATGTCGGCGTGAACCAGCACGTCGGCGAGTGCGTCGGCCGGGTGCAGCTTGAGGAATTCCTCGGCGAGCATCGTGCTCATTCCGAGCCGCAACGGCTGCGGTCCTTCGTGATTGCCGCCGAGCCGAAGCAATTGGTCGTTCGCTTCGAGGATTCGCCTAGCCTGCTGCACAGCAACCTTGCCGAGCTCCGTCGTCGTGGTGCCGTTCGCCGTTCTGACGAAGAGCGCGCCGCCGACCAGGCTCTGCAGTCGCTTGATCTGCGAACTGATCGCCGGTTGGCTGAGGCCGAGACGCTCGCCGGCCTTCGATAGACTTCCCGTCTCTGCAATCGCAACGACGGTACGAACGATCTCAGTAGGAATATTCAAATGCTGACGTGGTCTGTGCATCGCGAGCCCTCCAATCTCAGCACGGGACGCAATTACGTTCTCCAGTATGTGATTCAGCTATACTAACATTTGGTTGCACTTTCGTTTAGTTTCAATTTGTCGCGACGGCGCCGTGAATGCACGCCATATGTATTGTTACGTGCATTGCCACGTAGTGCTACGGTATCGGACGACTGCATCTGCACACGCACGCAGCACCTCCACACCATCAGACCCCGGGTTTCTGCGGACACGGCATCAAAGATTCTGATCGCCCCATAACGCGTCGCCCACCCAATAAGTTTGAACGCTGCCATCGATCTGAATTGACGTCACTGATTCGCGGAAGCGTTTTCATAGTTTTCCTTAATCAAAGGCATCGCAACGTGGCGCCCTAGTTTGCGTTTCGAGGTGTGCCATGACCAGGTTCTTTCGCTGTCGTAGCGGCGCTTCTGCTGTCGAATTTGCGCTGATGCTGCCGCTGTTTCTCGCATTCATTTTCGGCATCATTGTATTCGGTTCGTATCTCGCGATGGTGCATGGCGTGCAGCAACTCGCCGCCGAAGCGGCGCGGTCGTCGATCGCCGGAATGACCGACACCGAGCGCAACAGCCTCGCGACGAACTACGTCACCGCCAACGCATCGACCTACCCGCTGCTGGTCGCCAGCAATCTCACCGTCAGTGCCGCGCCGTCCCCGTTGAACGCCAACGTCTACGTCGTGACGGTCAACTACAACGCGGCCGGCAACTTCATCTACAAGCTGCCCTTCGTCCCGGCGCCGGCGAGCACCATCGTCCGCTCCGCGGCGATCCAGTACGGGGGATTCTAGCATGAGCGGCATCCTCATGCTGATGCGGCGTTTCGGCGCCGACGAACGAGGAAACTTCGCGATGATCTCGGCCGGCCTGATGACGCTCCTGATCGGGTGCGCCGGGCTTGCCATCGATCTCGGCACGATCTTCGCCGACCGGCGCAAGACCCAGAGCACCGCCGACCTCGCCGCGATCGTCGCCGCCGCCAATCTGAGCAATCCGGTCAACGCCGCCTCCGCGACGGTGACGCAGAACAATTATCCGGCCAGCGCGCTGGTCAAGGTCGAGACGGGGACCTACACCGCAAACAGCGCCGTCGCGCCGCAGTCCCGCTTCGTGACCCCCGCGGTCGGCATTCCGAATGCCGCGCGCGTCACGTTGACGACCAAGACCCCGCTCTATTTCGCGCGCTATATCACCGGCGCGAGCAGCTTCAACATCACGACGACCGCGACCGCGACATCGACCGAAATGGCCACATTCGCGATCGGCTCGCGGCTGCTCTCGGTCAACGGCGGCGCGCTCAACGCGCTGCTCGGCTCCATGCTCGGCACCACGTTGTCGCTCTCGGTGATGGACTACAATTCGCTGATCAGCGCCAAGATCGACGCCCTCGACTTCCTGTCGGCGCTGGCAACCCGGGTCAACCTGACCGGCGTCACCTACAGCGACCTCCTGAGCAGCAACCTCAAGGTCGGCGATATCATGGCGGCCGCGCTGACCACACAGCAGATCACCAACGGCGCGGGCGCGGCGACGACCGCGCTGTCGACGATCTCCCAGGCCGTCACCGGCTCCTCAACCAAGATTTCGCCGGGCACCCTGGTCGACCTCGGCCCGTTTGCCAACCTGACGGTGGGCCAGAAACCGAAGGTCGGCGCCAGCGTCTCGGTCTTCGACCTCATCAACACGGTGGCGCAGATCGCCAACGGCAGCAATCAGATCGCAACCTCGATCAATCTCGGCCTGCCCGGCATCGCCAACGTGTCCGTGATCGCAACGATCGGCGAGCGTCCGGTCGGCTCGAGCTGGATCGCGATGGGCACCCAGGGCGTAAGCGTCCACACCGCGCAGACCAGGATCCTGGCGACGATCAATGTGCTCGGCTCCGGCAGCGTTTCCGCGATCAACCTCCCGGTCTATGTCGAGGTCGCCTCGGGCACCGCGACGCTCAACGCAGTGTCGTGCGGCCATCCGAACATCAGCACCTCGCAGGTCACGATCGGCGTGACGCCGGGGATCGTCGACGCCTGGATCGGCAACGTCACGGTTGCCGACATGACCAACTTCACGACCAAGCCCAATCCGCCGCCGGCAATGCTGGTCAACCTTGGCCTCATCACCGTCACCGGCCTCGCCCATGCCGGCATGGGCAACACCACGCCGACCAACGTCAATTTCAGCTACAGCGACATCCAGTCGGGCACGAAGAAGACGGTGACGACGACCAACTTCCTCACCTCGCTCACATCAACCCTGCTCGGCGACCTCTCGCTCACCATCAATGTCGGCCCGCTCGGGCTTCCAATCCCGGGACTGGGCGCGCTCGTCATGGGGATCCTGAACGGCGTGACCAGCCCGATCGATCAGGTGCTGGCGACGCTGCTCTCGACGCTCGGCATCGGGCTCGGCCAGGTCGACGTCTGGGTGCTGGGCATTCGCTGCGACGGCGCGGTGCTGGTGAACTAGAGCGTTGTCCGGGGAACGATCGCGCGCGGGCATCACGTCGGGGTGGGAGAAGATCGGGGGTAGGAGACTGACGTGAGTGCAACAATAAGAAGATACAAGACCGACAGCCAGCGAACGCCCCTGATGAAGCGCGGAACGATCTTCTTCCGCAACACCAGCGTCGAATGTCTTGTGCTCAACATCTCGACCGGCGGCGCGGGGCTGGCGGTGGACAGCGACGCCGCACTTCCGTTCGCGTTCGATCTCGAGATCGAGAGCGAGCCGATCCGCCGGCACTGCATTCTGGTCTGGCGCCTGGAGCGCCGGCTCGGCGTGACCTTCGAATTTGAGCGGGTGCAGCGCCCCGAAGGCGGCCCGGTCTAGCCGATCCCGAGCATTCGCGGATCGCAGCCGACCGCAACATGTCACGTGTGCACTTCGAGCCACCACTGCGCGGCGAGTTGTTCCTCGGCTGGCTGAGCTCATTTCGCATCGTGGTTAGCGATCGCTGGGATATACCAGCCAATTGTCCGGATTACCGTCGTGCCTCGACGGCGCCGGTTGCGTGGCGCTGACCGGATCTGCGGCCGGGAAGGAATCCCCCAGTCCCTCGTCGCTACGCGCCCACGCAAACCGGGGGTCCAGAGCCGCCTTGAGTATCACCTTGGCCCATTGCGCTGCAGCGTGTATCAGGGGTCAAATTTTGACCCGTGATCAGGAACTTTCGCGTGCCCCATGATGCCATCAAGAAGCCGCTCATCGACCTCCTGTCGGGCCACCGGCAGGCCGTGCCGCCGCTCTGGATGATGCGGCAGGCCGGCCGCTACCTGCCGGAATACCGCGAGCTGCGCGCCAAGGCCGGCGGCTTCCTCGACCTCTGCTTCACGCCCGAATTCGCCACCGAGATCACGCTGCAGCCGATCCGCCGGTTCAACTTCGACGCCGCGATCATCTTCTCCGACATCCTGGTGATCCCCTACGCGCTCGGACGTTCGGTGCGCTTCGAGGCCGGCGAAGGGCCGCGGCTCGACCCGCTGGCAACGCCCGGCGAGATCGCGACGCTGGCCACCGAGGCCAATTTCGACCAGCTCGAGCCGGTCTTTGAAACCCTGCGCCGCGTCCGGCGCGAGCTCGCGCCCGAGATCACGCTGATCGGCTTCTGCGGCGCGCCATGGACGGTTGCGACCTACATGGTGGCCGGACAGGGCACGCCGGACCAGGCGCCGGCGCGGATGCTCGCCTACCGCCATCCGGACGCCTTCGCCAGGATCATCGACGTGCTGGTCGAGAACTCGATCCACTACCTCGTCGGCCAGCTCAAGGCCGGCGCCGACTGCCTGCAGATCTTCGACACCTGGGCCGGCGTGCTGCCGCCGCGCGAGTTCGCCCGCTGGTCGATCGAGCCGACCCGGCGCATTGTTGCCGGCGTGCGCAAGCAGGTCCCCGGCGCCCGGATCATCGGCTTTCCGCGCGGTGCGGCGGGCATGCTGCCGGACTATGTCGAGCAAACCGGCGTCGATGCCGTCTCGATCGATTGGACAGCCGAGCCGTCGATGATCCGCGAACGGGTGCAAAGCCGCGTCGCAGTGCAGGGCAATCTCGATCCGCTGGCCCTGATTGCCGGCGGCGCCGCGCTCGACCGCGCGGTCGACGATGTGCTGGAGAATTTCGGCAAGGGACGGCTGATCTTCAATCTCGGTCACGGCATCCTGCAGGAGACGCCGATCGCCCATGTCGAGCAGATGGTCGCACGGGTGCGCGCGCATAAGGGGTGACGTAGCCCGAGTTACTGACCTATCGCCGTCACCCTGAGGAGACCGCGCAGCGGTCGTCTCGAAGGGTCGACGGCCCGGGTCTCTCCTCCATCGATGGACCGGCCCCGGATTACGCTTCGCTTCATCCGGGCTACGCCCACTCTGTCACCGTCACCCTGAGGAGCGCGCCCTTGCGCGCGTCTCGAAGGGTCGACAGGCCCCGCTGGTGGCCGATTCATCCTTCGAGACGGCCGCGTTGCGGTCTCCTCAGGATGACGGGTCGAAATACTACCTCGCATCCTCCAAAATCATGTCCGACGCCTTCTCCGCGATCATGATGGTCGGCGCGTTGGTGTTGCCCGACATCAGGTCCGGCATGACCGACGCATCGACCACGCGCAGGCCCTCGACACCGCGCACCTTGAGCCTGTTGTCGACGACCGCGAGCGCATCGTTACCCATCCGGCAGGTCGAGGTCGGATGATAGACCGTGCTGCCGGTGCGGCGGCAGAACTCGAGCAGGTCGTCGTCGCTGACCACCTTGGCGCCGGGATCGACTTCGCCGACCGAGTATGACTTCAGCGCCGGCGCGGCCAGGATCTTGCGCAGGATGCGGATGCCGTCGATGAAGGCGCGGCGATCGGTCTCGGTCGCCAGATAGTTGATGCGGATTTCCGGCGGCACGCTCGGGTCCGCGCTCCGGATCTTCAGCGAGCCGCGGCTCTCCGGGCGCAGCTGGCAGACCGAAGCCGTGAAGCCCGAGAATGGATGCAGCTTCTCGCCCATCTTGTCGGTCGAGAACGGCAGGAAGTGGATCTGGATGTCGGGCGATGCCAGCCGCGGACTGGTCTTGAAGAATGCACCCGACGTGCCGGCCGCAATCGTCAACGGCCCCTTGCGCAACGCCGCGTAGCGCAGGCCGGCCATGACGCGGCGCACCGGATTGTTGATGACGTCGTTCAGCGTGACGCTCTGCGCGCAGCGCGTGACGATGCGCACCTGCATGTGATCCTGCAGATCGTTGCCGACGCCTGGCGCATCGAGCAGCACCTCGATGCCGTGCTGCCTCAGCAGATCGGCGGGGCCGACGCCGGAGAGCTGCAGCAATTGCGGCGAGTTGTACGCGCCGCTCGACACCAGCACCTCCTTGCGCGCCTTGGCCGTGCGCAACTGCCCGTTCTGCCGGTACGCGACGCCGCTCGCGCGCTTGCCGTCGAACAGGATGCGCTGCGCCAGCGCCGAGGTCTCGACATGCAGATTGCCGCGCGTCAGCGCCGGCCGCAGATAGGACCGTGCCGTCGAGGCGCGCCGGCCGCGCCGCGTCGTGGTCTGGAAGAAGCCCGCGCCCTCCTGGGTCGCGCCGTTGAAATCCGGATTGGTCGGGATGCCGACCTCGGCTGCGGCATGCACGAAAGCTTCCGACAGCGGATCGTGATGCCGCCAGTCCGATACCGGCAGCGGGCCGCCGGCGCCGTGATATTTGTCGCCGCCGCGCTGCTGATCCTCGGCTTTCCTGAAATAGGGCAAGACGTCGTCATAACCCCAGCCGGCATTGCCGCGCTGCCGCCAGCGGTCATAGTCCTCGTGCTGGCCACGCACATAGAGCAGGCCGTTGATCGAGCTGGAGCCGCCGAGCACTTTTCCGCGCGGCTGGAACACCTGCCGTCCGTTCAGGCCGGGCTCAGGCTCGGTCTGGTACATCCAGTTGACGGATTTTTCCTTGAACAGCTTGCCGTAGCCGAGCGGGACATGGATCCAGATGTTGGTGTCCTTCGGCCCGGCCTCGAGCAGCAGCACCGAATGCTTGCCGTCGGCACTCAGGCGGCTGGCAAGCACGCAGCCGGCCGAGCCGGCGCCGACGATCACGTAATCATACTCGGCGACATCGTTGGTCGACGCGCCATGATTGTTGTTGTTCATTGGTTTCCCCCGGCCATGCGGCGCGGCCGACAGGGTTGCGCCCCTGCCCAGCATTGGGAACAGACCTAGCGAGCGTGACGGATACGGTCAAGAAAGTTGGCCGGTCATCGGCAGCGGTACCACCGGACCTTTGCCCGCGGGATCGGCGCGCCGCAGACCATCAACGCGACGGGCGCGTTCAGCTCTCGGTTTTTTGCCGCCGCGTAGCGGCGCGCTGCTGGTTCCGGCGCGGCGGCTTGGTCGTCGTCTGATCCACGCGGGAGCCGGACGGCAGGCCATATTTCGCCGACGCCGCCTCCAGCGAGGTCTCCTCGTCGGGCACATGGAGGCTGGAGAGAAAATCCGCGCCGGCCCGCATCACGTGCTCGGCGGCAAGCGTGGCGGCGGCGCGCTCGTCGCCGGCGATGATGGCGCGCAGGATCGCGGCGTGCTCATCCCAGGTGCGCGCCTGGCGCACCGGATCTGATGGCGAGAACAGCATCGCCGTGCGTTCGCGCAGCCGCTTCAGCAGATCCGCCAGTACGCGGTTACGGCCGGCCTCCGCCAGTTCATGGTGGAATTGCTGGTTGAGATCCGACAACAGGTCGTAGCGCCGTCCCGCGACCGCCTCGTTGCCCTGCTTCAACACCGCCGCGATCCGCTTGATGATGCTCTCTTCGCGGCGACGCGCAGCCAGGCGCGCATTTTGTCCCTCGAGCAGCGCGCGCACCTCGACCGTCTCGCGCGCTTCCTCATCGCTCATCGTGATGACGGAGGCGCCGCGCCGCGCGGTCACCTCGACGAGCCCCTCCGACTCCAGCACGCGGATCGCCTCGCGCACCGGATTGCGGGAAACCCCGAGCTCGTCGGCGAGGCGGCCTTCGACCAGCCGCTCGCCCGGCTTCAGCCGCCGGCTCAGGATCGCCTGCCGCAACTCCTCGATGACCTTGCCGTGGAGGGAGAGGTAGTCGTCGCCGAGACGTTTGG
The DNA here is from genome assembly GCA_036383375.1 of Bradyrhizobium sp. Classification (GTDB taxonomy): domain Bacteria; phylum Pseudomonadota; class Alphaproteobacteria; order Rhizobiales; family Xanthobacteraceae; genus Bradyrhizobium. Next base: position 14,137 of record DASVOL010000606.1, read on the forward strand.
AGCTTCCGAGCTTGCCTGCCATGAACCGACCTGTCCGGCCGCGCCTCGCTCAATGCATGGACACCGGAGGTCCAGCGAGCTGCCAGAGTCCTGGCCGAATGACCGCTGCTCGGTATTTAGACTGCCGGCTGCATGCCATCAAGCCGCGCTCATTCGCCGTCAACAGCTACAGGCCGAGCCGCCGGGACCGCGGCCTTCGGCACCCAAGACACACTCACGCTCCCGGTGAGAAAGGTCTGGCACGCCATCCGATAGCCGGCGGCGAACTGCGCGTCGGTGAGGTGCTTCCGCTCCTTCGGCTTGATCGCATCGGTGTTCTCGATACCCTTCTCGATCAGGCATTTGCAGGTTCCACACAGGCCGCCGCCGCATTTGAACGGAATGCCGCCCTGCTCGCGCAGCGAGACGCGCAGCAGATTGCTGTTCTCGGCGGCGGTGACGGTTTTCCCGCCATTGGTCAGAAACGTGACTTCGATCATCCCGCGATCCGCTCAGCGCTTGCGCAGCTTGGTGTCCATGTGACCGAATGTGATGAGGTGCTCGAGTTCGTTCAGCGCCCGCTCGGGCGTCTCGAACCTCTCGAGGAATTTCGAAGGCACCTCGTTCACGATCGGCGGCGACCAGGCTTCGTCGATCACCCTGACCTTGGTCTCCTCGACCAGCTCGGCAATCACGAACGTCGCTTTCCTGATGCCGTAGAACAGGTAGTCATAAGCCGCGAGCGGCCGCAGGCCGTCGGCGATCTCAGTGCGAAACTGCCCCGGCTTGCTCGTCAGTATCACATACATCGGTCACGTCCTCCCAACCGCGGCGCCGGCCGGTGCGACGACGTCGAGCAGCGGGGCCGCCTCCTGCGACAGTTCAACGTCATGCGTGAGCCAGAGCTGGCAGGCGAGGCGATAGCCCTGCTCGATCCTGGCGCCGAGGCGCTTCTTTTCCTTCCAGTTCGGCTCCGGCAGGTGCTCGCCGCCCTTGATGATCAGCGAGGCGCACTTCCCGCACTTCCCCATCCCGCAGCCGTAAAGGAAGTTGGGATAGGGAAACTGGCGGATGCCGGCGCGGACGACGAGATTGGTGTTGTCCTTGACCTCGCCGACAAAGGTCTCGCCGTTGCGGTGAAAGATGACGTTGGGCATCGCGCCGCTGCTCCCCGCGGCTCAGGCCTGCAACAGCACGCGTTCTTCAGCGGAGACGCCGCTGGCCAGATCGAGCTCCGCCAGCGGAATGTCGCTTGCGACATAGTCGTGGTACAGCGCGGTGGTGTAGAGCAGCCGCATCTGCGCACCGATCTCGCAGATCTTGAGGCAGCGCTGCTGCAGCTCGACCGTATTGGCGTGCTCGAGCACGATCTGGTAGCCGCGCTCACCGTGAATCTCGTCCGAGACGATGTGAAGGTCGAAGAACTCGACTTCCTCGTCGGTGAATTTGTACTTCTCGCGCAGCGTCGGCGTCTGCTTGCGATAAATTGAAGGCACCTGCGACTCCAGGCCAACCACGAGGCCGGCCACGGCGACGATCGGATCCTCGCGCATCGCGACCGCATAACACCAACTCTGCAGCCCGCGCGTCGTCGGCGTCATGTTGTCGGGGTTCTTGATGCGCGCCGCGGTGGTGCCGCAGGCCTCCGCAAAGCGGATCAGCAGATCGGTGTGACGGTCGCCGCCGATCTCTTCCTCATACATATTGGCGAGCAGGAAGTCCTTGGCCTCCTGGTACTGCTCCGGCATCCGCGCATAGATGTAGCCGAGGTAATCGGCGAACGGACCGACATAGTGGTAGTGGTTCTCGGCCCAGCGCGCGAGATGCGCGCGGCTGAGCTTGCCGCTCGCCCAGGCCACGCTGAACGGGGCCTTGTTGGCGCTCTTTCCCTTGATGGCATTTTCGAGAGCCGCTCGAAATTCCACGTGATCCATCAGCTTCTGCATCGTGGCGCTCCTGTGCCGTGAAGAAATCGCCGGCCGGCAATGGGCTATTGGCTGCGCTCTGGTCGGCTATTTCGGTATACTGTATACTAAAATATCGACTGTCAACACCGAAGGCAGGGTTTCTTGCCTTCTATCTCATCCGGTGCCACTCGTGCCATTTTGCCGTTATTTACAGCACACTGTGCACAGAATGCGGTCGAGGATGCTTCCACCTCGCTGCAAAGAACGGATCGCCAGCTTGCAGTTTGCGCTTGCTATCGCGGAATACAGTATACATTATTCGTCGCGTTCAAGGGGGAAGCAACAGCCATGCAGCACGCTCCGATCGTCGCGGCACATTGGGTCTATTTGCTCGGCGTCGCCGTCATCGTTCTCACCATGATCTGGCGCGCCAACGTCGTGGTGCCGTCGGTGATCGCGACGCTCCTGGTGGCGTTTGCCTGGACGCACAGCCCGGTCGCGGCACTCGCCAGCGTGTTCAACGCGAGCTTCACCGCCGCCAAGGAGCTGTTCAACATCTTCCTGGTGATCGCGTTGATGACGGCGCTGCTGAACGCGCTCAAGGTGCTGCGCTCGGACATCCGGATGGTCGAGCCGTTCCGCGCCGTGATGAAGACCGGGCACACCGCCTACTTCGTGCTTGCCGCCATCACCTATGTGATCTCGCTGTTCTTCTGGCCGACGCCGGCTGTGCCGCTGGTCTCCGCGGTGTTGCTGCCTGCGGCGATTGCGGCCGGCCTGTCGCCGCTCGGCGGCGCCATTGCGATCGCGATCGCCGGACAGGGCATGGCGCTGTCGTCGGACTATGTGATCGGCGTCGCGCCCGGGATCAGCGCCAAGGCGGCCGGCGCCGCGGTCAGCGCCGCCACCGTCGCGGACCGCGCGCTGGTGCTGTCGCTCATCACGGGTGGCATCGCGTTGACGCTCGCCTACCTCTCGATCCGCAAGTCGATCACCAAGGCCGATGAGAGGCTGCTGGAGTGCTGGCAGGCGCAGTCGAGCAACGGCGAATTGGCGCGGCTGGAGCAGGAAGGCACGTTCGACAAGGCGGAGATCGCGCGCGGCACCGCCGGCTGCCAGCCGCCGCTGGCGACCCAGGCGCAGATCGACAAGGAGCTCGCCCGGGTGCCGACCCGCCGCGAAGGCTGGTCGAAATTCTTTGCGGTTGCGACCCCGCTCGCCTTTCTCTGCGTCATCGCCGTGATGGTGCTGGCCAAGCTCGGCATCGGCCACGACCTCAAGGGCGGCGATGCTGCCGCACTTGTTGGCGGCGTCGCCGCGATCCTGATGATCTGCGCGTCCTTCATCACCGATGATCTGCGTAAATTCCTCGACACCAGCGCCGACCACGTCACCGAAGGTTTCGTCTTCGCATTCAAGGCGATGGGATCGGTGCTGCCGATCGCGGGCTTCTTCTTTCTCGGCGCCGAGCCGGGCCTTTCCGCGCCGATCCTCGGGGTGCCCGCAGCCCAGGCGCCGAGCCTGCTGTTCGAATTGATCCAGACCGCACAAGCCTGGATACCGGGCAACGAGTTCTTCGTCGCCTTCGGCATCCTGATATCCGGCATGATCACCGGCATCGACGGCTCGGGCTTTGCCGGCTTGCCGCTAACCGGCTCACTGTCGGGCGCGCTGGCACCGTCGGTCGGGATGGAGCCCGCGACACTCGCCGCGATCGGCCAGATGGGCGCGGTGTGGACCGGCGGCGGCACCCTGGTGGCCTGGTCGTCGCTGATCGCAGTAGCCGGCTTCGCGCGCGTCCCCGTCTTCCAGATCGTGCGGACCGCGATGGTCCCCGTATTGACCGGGCTCGCGGTGTCGACCGTCTGCGCGGTGCTGATCTGGCATTGAGGAGAATCCTGTGACCATAGCTGAAACGACGATACGCAACGCGCGCCCTTCCGCGGAGGACGGCGCAGGGATCGAGCAATTCCCGAACCTGATCGCCGGCGAGCGGATCGCAAGCGTTTCCGGCAGACTGTTCGCGAACACCAATCCCGCCGACAACAGCGACCTGGTCGGACGCTTCCAGGAATCGACAGCCGCCGACGCGCAAGCGGCCGTCAATGCCGCGGCCGCAGCGTTCGAAGGCTGGCGGCGGACACCGATCACGAAGCGCGCCGCCATCCTGAACCGGGCCGCCGATCATCTCGAGGCCCGCGCCGATCACATTGCGCGGGAGATGACGCGCGAAATGGGCAAATCGCTCGGCCTCGCCCGCGACGAGGTGCTGCGTTCGGCCCAGACCCTGCGATTCTATGCCGTCGAGGGACAGTCGCTCACCGGCGAGGTGTTTCCAAACGACGATGCGGACATGACGGTCTATACGCTGCGCGAGCCGCTCGGCGTCGTATCGGTGATCACGCCGTGGAATTTTCCGATCTCGATCCCGGCGCGCAAGATCGCACCGGCCCTCATCACCGGCAATACGGTGCTGTTCAAACCGTCGTCCGACGCGCCGCTCAGCGGCTATCGCCTGGCGGAGGCGCTGATGGCGGCGGGCCTGCCGAACGGCGCGCTCAACTTCATCACCGGCAGGGCCAGCGAGATCGGGCCTGCGATCACCGAGCCGCCGGTCATTCGGGCGATCTCCTTCACCGGGTCGACGTCCGCCGGCGAACAGATCTGCCGCGCGGTCAGCTTCACGACCCGCACGCAGATGGAGCTCGGCGGCAAGAATCCGCTGATCGTCATGGACGACGCCGACCTCGATCTGGCGGTCGATCTGACCGTCAAGGGCGGCCTGTCGCTGGCCGGCCAGGCCTGTACCGGCACCAGCCGCGTCCTGGTCATGAAGCAGGTACGGGCCGAGTTCACCGCACGGCTGCTCGCCAAGGTGAAGGCGATCAAGATCGGCAGCGGCCTCACCAGCGGAATGGAGATGGGGCCGCTCGCCACGGCAAGGCAGCTCGAAACCGTGCTGCGCTACGTCGCGATCGGGAAGAAGGAAGCGACGCACCTCCATGGCGGCGACCGGCTCACCGGCGCCGCCTATGACGGCGGATACTTCGTCTCACCGGCGATCTTCACCGACGTGACCCAGGACATGACGATCGCACGCGAGGAGATCTTCGGCCCGGTCATCGCGATCATCGAGGTCGACAGCTATGCTGACGCGATCGCCACGGCCAATGCCAGCGAATATGGATTGTCGGCCGCGATCGTGACGCACAACCCGCGCGCGATGCACGATTTCGCCAATGACATCCAGTCCGGAACGGTGAAGATCAACCGCACCACGACCGGCAATTTGATCAACGCGCCGTTCGGCGGATTGAAACGGTCGAGCACCTCGACCTTCCGCGAGTCCGGCCGCACCGGCCTCGAATTCTACACCCAGATCAAGACGGTCTACCGCGGCACCTGAGCCGCGGTCGACCGCCCACTCCAATCCCGGAAGATCGCGATGAGACAGTCATTCAAACTTGAACTTGCCGAAGCCCGCCACATGATCGCGGCCGCGATCCGCAAATCCGCCGAGATCGGCGTTGCGGAGACGGTCTGCGTGACCGACGACGGCGGCCATCCGCTGGCGCTGGAGCGGATGGATGGCGCGCGGATCACCGGCCCGCAGATCGCCTGGAACAAGGCATTCACGGCGGCCGGACACAAGCGCTCCACCCATTTGTTCAACCAGGTGCCGAACGGACCTGCCCTGCCCGGCAACGAGGCCTTCGGCATCCAGTGGAGTTTCGATGGAAAATTTGCCGTGTTCGTCGGCGGCTTTCCGATCGTCGTCGACGATGAGGTGGTCGGCGGCATCGGGTTGAGCGGCGGCAATGGCGAGCAGGACACCCAATGCGGCGTCGCAGCCCTGCAGGCCCTGCAGGAGTTGCTGCACGGTCATCGTGTGCTGGTCGCGGCCGACATCAAGAAGTGATTGATATCGCCGGCTACGACGACCGCTTCGGACCAAGACCTTCCAGCAGGTGCCCGACGAGCATATTGAGCTCGTCGGCGCTGCCGGCGGCACCGAAGACGTAACGGTCGGGCCGCACGATCACAGCCGCGGCGCCATGTTGCCGCATCCAGTTGGCGAACAGCGCCTCGCGCTCGACCACGCTCAGAATGCCGTTGGCATCGGTGCTTTCACCCGAGGTCATGATGACGACACGTTCGCCGGCGAGATGCTGCCAGGCGGCGCGGGACACGTCCGACAGCCACGCCATCGGCTCCGCGGCCGCCGTCACGATCGCAAATTCCGGCTTCAGCAGATCGTCGAGCCGGCATGTCCGCCCATCCGGCGCACGCACATGCGGCTGCACGAACAGCCGCCCGGCAAGAACGGCATCGTGCGCGATCAGGCCGGAGACGAGATCGGGGATGAATTTCTGCCGGATGGTTTCGGC
>DASVOL010000607.1:0-2055 GCA_036383375.1 Bradyrhizobium sp.
CGATCTTGTAGCCGACAAGGCTGCCGACCTGAGGCTGCAGCAAATCGTGCAGCGCGTACTGCACCTGATAGCCTTCGGCCTCGTCGCGCGGCACGACGTCTTTGGCGAGCGCCTTGAGCGGCGCGCGGCTGCGGCGCGCGCCGGCGATCGCCGTTGCGGCCGCGAGGATCCGTTCCATCTGCGCAGCCTCCCCGATGTTCTCGGCGGCGCGGTGGCGCCTCCATCTGCTCATGGCAATTCAGCACTCGGCGACGCATCTGGCAAGCACGCCGGACGGCAGCGGTCGTCAGGCCTTGACCAGGCCGAGCCTGATCAGGCTCTCGGCGGTCGCAACGATCATCTCCTCATTGCCGCGCGGACGCCAGCCGAGCAGGTTCTGCGCCTTGGCGCTGGTCGAGCGGCGCACCTTGCCGAGCAGCGGCAGGGTGGCGCGGGCCAACGGGTTGCGCCGCGCGGCGAGCCGGATCATCCAGTCCGGCGCCTGGAACCGGGGCACGCGCCGCGCCTTGCTGCCGAGCTTCCGGCGCAGCACACGGGCCACCTGCAGCACCGACATGGTCTCGCCAGCAACCGCGAGGAACCGCTCGCCCTTGGCCTTGGGCGAGGTCATGGCGCGCAGATGCAGGTCGGCGACATCGCGGACGTCGACGAGGCCGAAATGGATCCGCGGCACCGCCGGCATCGCGCCGTGGAGCAGCGCCTTGATGATGCCGATCGACTCGGAGAAATCAGGCCCGAGCACCGGGCCGAACACCGCGGTCGGATTGACCACGGCGAGCTCGAGGCCATTGCCTTCGCGTGCGACGAAATCCCAGGCGGCGCGCTCGGCCAGCGTCTTGGACTTCGGATAGGCCTGCACGCCGTCGCCATCGAGATTGGACCAGGTGGTCTCATCGAACGGCTTGGCTTGCGGCGGATGGCCATAGCCGATCGCCGCGAACGACGACGTCACGACGACGCGCTTGACACCGGCATCGCGCGCCGCGCGCAACACCCGCAGCGTGCCTTCGCGCGCCGGAACGATCAGCTCGTTCTCGTCCTCCGGCACATGCGCGCCGAGCGGCGATGCGACATGCAGCACGTAATCGCATCCCGCGGCCGCCTCGCGCCAGCCGGCATCGCGCGTGAGGTCCGCGGTGACGAAGCCGACCTGGTGGGCGGCAAGCGCACCACCTTCGCGCAACATCGCGATCACGTCCTTGCTGCGATCCGGATTGCGCAGCGTGGTTCGCACCGTATGCCCGTCGGCAAGCAGCTGCAGGATGGTGTGCACGCCGATGAAACCGGATCCGCCCGTGACCAAAACCGTGCTCATGTCGCTTGCCTCTTCATGGTGCGGCAGATGGGGCACACATTGCGCCGCCCGCCCTGCACAGGCCGCATCTGGTCACTATCTGACGTCGGACAAGTAGAATGAAATTCGAGACCGGTATGGAAAACAATACCAGCGAACTGTGTGACGGCGGTGAATGCGAGAGCTGCCCGACCGACCCCAATCTGCTGATCGAGTTCAAGGGCGCGATCCACGCGCTCGGCGGCAAATGGAAGCTCGAAATCCTGTTCACGCTGATGAACGGCGGCGTGCGGTTCGGCGCGCTGCGCCGCGCACTCGTGCCGATCACCCAGCACATGCTGACCGCGCAACTGCGCGATCTCGAGCGCGACGGGCTGGTGTCGCGCAAGATACTCGCCGAAAAGCCGCTGCAGGTCGCATACGGACTGACGGATTCGGCCTGGGGCCTGACGCCGGCCTTCCGCGAATTGCTGGCGTGGTCGAAGACCTACGGCCCGCGCCGTCATGCAGAAGCAAGCGAGACGACACTCGGAGCCGGACTGGCCTGAATGCCGCCTCGCCTTCAGATCGGCACGGGGTCAACCCATGTCGAGCGCGCGCCGGATCGCGATCTCGACCGGCGAGTAGGCGCCGTCGTCACGCTCGAGCCGGTACGGCTCGGCGGGACTGAGCGACGGTTGCGCCATGAAGCGCGGCCGCGTGCCCCGATGCTTCTGCGCGGCATGCACCAGGAAGGGATGGCACAGATAGACCGTGCCCGC
>DASVOL010000608.1:0-3577 GCA_036383375.1 Bradyrhizobium sp.
AGCGTTGCACGAACTCGGCAACCCGGCACGACAGGGCACCGCGCCGCGGGAGTTGCTACCCGGAGATGTGCCCGCACGCGGCACCACGCCGCCACCGCCGTTTCACGGCGCGCTGCCTGCGGCGCAGGCCGTTGCCGAGCCGTCGATTGCGCAGGGCATGCCGCTTTCGACCGCCGCGCATCGCCTCTTGGAAAACACCGACGCGGCGCTGGCGCGGCAGACGCTGCTGCAGATCGCCTCGCTGCCGGACCGTGGCGACGGCACGCGCCCGCAGCTCGACGCCATGGTGCCGCGCTGGAATTTCGAGATCCCGTTCCTGACCCAGCAGGGCACGGCAATGGCGCAGTTCGAGATTTCCCGCGACGGCGGCGGCAATGAGGTCGAAGCCGCCAAGCGGGTGTGGCGGGCGCGCTTCACGCTCGACGTCGAGCCGGCCGGTCCGGTGCATGCGCTGGTCTCGCTGAACGGCGAGCGCACCTCGGTGCGGATGTGGGCCGAACGTCCCTCGACCGCTGCGCAGTTGCGCGCCGGCGCTTCCGAGCTGAGCCTGGCGCTGACCAGGGCCGAACTCTCGCCCGGCGATATCGAGATCCGCGACGGCAGCCCGCCGCAGCCCGCGCCGGCACGCGCCGGCCACTTCCTGGATCGCGCCTCATGAGCGAGACGCCGAACCAGCTCGCGGTCGCGCTGCATTACGACCACGCTGGCGCGCCACGCGTGGTGGCAAAAGGCAAGGGCGCGATCGGCGCCAAGATCATCGAGGTCGCCAAGGCCAACGACATCCCGATCGAGGAGAACGAGGTCTTGGCCGGCGCGCTCTCCAATGTCGAGCTCGGCGACGAGATCCCGGCCGAGCTCTACAAGGCCGTTGCCGAGGTGCTGGTGTTCGTGCTGCGGATGTCGGGCAGGGCGCGGTAGCCCCTGTTGCCATCCTTTCACCACGATGGCATCCACCATCGTTATCGACACGAACCAACCCAAGGTCCCCCGTGATCCATCGCCGCCATGCGCTCGGTCTGTTTGCTGCCGCCGCCATCCTGCCGTCGCGCAGCTTTGCCAACGTGTCGTACCAGCGCAGCGAATTTCGCGAGGATCTGCAAAAGCGGTTCTTCGATCTCGGCACCGAGGGCACCTTCGTCGGCTACAAGATCGACGACTATCTGATCATCGCGAGCGACAAGGTTCGCTCGGGCGAGGGCAAATTGCCGGCCTCGACCTTCAAGATCCCGAACGCGCTGATCGCGCTCGAGACCGGTGTGGTGCAGGATCCCGACAAGGACGTCTTCAAGTGGGACGGCATCACGCGCAGCATCGAGGCCTGGAACAAGGACCACACGCTGCGCTCGGCGCTCGCGGTGTCGGCGTTTCCGGTGTTCCAGGAGATCGCCCGCCGGATCGGCGCGGAGCGGATGCAGAAGTATCTCGACGCGATCGACTATGGCAACCGCGACATCGGCGGCGGCATCGACCAGTTCTGGGTGACGGGAAACTTGCGGATCGATCCGGTGCAGCAGATCGACTTCCTCGACCGGCTGCGCCGCGGCGTGCTGCCGGTCGGCAAGCGCAGCCAGCAGCTGGTGTGCGACATCCTTCCTGTTACGAAAGTGGGCGACGCCGTCATTCACGCCAAGACCGGATTGACCGACAAGGAGCATGGCTCGCTCGGCTGGCTGGTCGGCTGGGCCGAGAAGGGTAGCGACGTCACCGTGTTCGCGATGAACATGGATTGCAAGACCCAGGCGCAGATCGACGCGCGGATGAGCGTCACGCAGCAATGCCTCACCGATATCGTCGCGCTGTGACGACCTGATCTGCGTGCGCCGCGGCTGGTGAGTGCCGCGCGGCTCGACTAGCATCCTCCGATAAAATCAAGCGGAGGAAATCATGCAATCAGCATCCGTCTGGCTGTCGTCGCTCACGCTGGCCGCGGCCGGCGGCTGGCTCGCGGCCACAATGTTTTCGGCGCCGGCCACCAGCAAGGAGCCGCGCTTCCCGCAGCTCACCATGGATCAGCTCAACGACCTGCAGCGGCCGCTCGGCGAAGCGATCATGAAGGTGTCGAGCGTTGGCATCGGCGGGCCGTACAATCCGATGATCCGCAGCCCGGTGCTCGGCCAGCGGCTCTACGATCTGTTCTATTATCTGCGCTGGCAGACCTCGGTGCCGACGAAGCTGAACGAGTTCGCGATCCTGATCATCGGCCGGCAGTGGCGCTCGCAGGTCGAATGGTTCGCGCACGCGCCGCTCGCGGCCAAGGCCGGTCTGTCGGCCGATGTCATCGCCGAGCTGAAAGCCGGCAACCGCCCGTCGAAAATGGCTGACGATGAGGCCGTGGTGTACGATTTCGTCACCGAGCTGACCACGACCAAGAAGGTCTCCGACGAGACCTATGCGCGGGCCAAGAAGGTTTTCAACGACCAGCAGATCGTCGATCTCACCGCGGTCGCCGGCAACTACGTGATGGTCGCAATGCTGCTGGCGATGGCCGAGGAGACGGTGCCGCCGGGCAAGGAAGAGCCGTTCAAGGTCGGCGAGAAATAACGAGCGTCGCGTCGATCGGGCGCGAGCTAGCGCCCGATCGCGCGCTGTAGCGCCGGCATCAGTTTCGGGTCGCGGCATTGCGCGACGTTGAAGCGCATGAAGCCGGTGGCCGATTGCGTGGTGCTGAACACGTTGCCCGGCGCCAGCACGATGTTGTCGGCGAGTGCAGCGCGCGCGACGTCGGCGGAATCGCAGCCATCGGGCAGGCGACACCAGAGCTGGAAGCCGCCGCGCGGCATCAACCACGGCTCGATGCCGATGCGCTGCAATTTCTCGCCGACGTCGCGGCGGGCGCGCACCAGCCGCCGGCGCAGCTCCTCGACATGCTTGCGGTAGAAGCCGGTCGCCAACACGCTGGCGATGATTTCGGTCGCGACCGCGCAGGGGCCGCCGAACCCTGTGGCGACCTGCAGGTCGACCAGCTGCTCGATCCAGTCGGCGCGCGCTGCGATGAAGCCGCAGCGCAGCGACGCCGACAGCGTCTTGGAGAAGCTGCCAATCCGGATCACGCGGCTCAGCCCGTCGAGCGCAGCGAGCCGCGCCGACGGCTCGGGCTCGAAATCGGCAAAGATGTCGTCCTCGACGATCGTCAGATCATATGCCGCCGCGGCATTCAGCACGCGGTGCGCGGTCTGCGGCGACATCGTCGCCCCGGTCGGATTGTGCAGTCCGGAAACCGTGATGTAGAGCCGCGGCCGCTCGGCCTCGAGCACCGCCTCGAAGCTTGCGATATCGGGCCCCGACGGGGTGTAGGGCACGCTGACCAGCTTGACCTGATGGGCGCGCAGCAGCGCCCGGAAATTGAAGTAGCAGGGATCGTCGACCAGCACCGTGTCGCCGGGCCGCAGCAGGAAACGACAGATCAGGTCGATCGCCTGGGTGCCGGACATCGTGAGCAGCACCTGCTCGGGCGACACTTCGAGACCCTCGTCGGCGAACCGCGCCATCAGCATGCGGCGCAGCGCGAGCGAGCCGCGCGTCGCACCGTAATCGGCGAGCACGGCGTCGTCGGCGCGCGCCAGGCCGCGGAACGCGC
>DASVOL010000609.1:0-26826 GCA_036383375.1 Bradyrhizobium sp.
CGTGCTGCAGGACGGCGAGACGATCATGGTCGAATCGATTGCGATTCTCGAGTATCTGCTCGCCCGCCACGGCTCAGGCTCGCTTGCCGTCGCCCCTGATGATCCCGCCTTCGCTTCCTACCTGCAATTTCTCCATTTGGGCGAGGCCGGGCTCGCCGCGCCGATGAACGCCGTCATTGTCGGTCGTCAACTGGCGCCCGCGGCCGAACGAGATGCCCGGGTTACCTGCTGGGCTCTCGAGACCTTCGAGAGCCGGCTGGGGTTGGTCATCCGCCGCCTCGCGGATTGCCGCTATCTCGCCGGCGACCGATTCACTGCGGCCGATATCTCGGTGAGTTACGCGCTTCTGCTCGGCATGCGAACCGGCAACTATGTCCCAGGTTTGACCGAACGGGACTATCTCGCCCGCACGACGGCACGCCCTGCCTACCTCCGAGCGATGGAAAGCTGCCAGGCCACCAAGGCCTGGGCGGCGAGATCACCGGGATTGTAGTGCGCGCTTCATCGGAGTGGCCAGGCGACTGCACCCCACCAAACCCTGGTCGCGAAGCTAGCTGCCTGCCGCACGTCGGACGAGCTGGCCGCCAAACGAGACGACCTCGATGAGACTACTTTACTTCCGTCATCACGGGCTTGTCTTTGGCCTTGATGCGGATCACTAGCGTTTTCGAGAGTTTGTCCGTGGCGTTCCGGCCGAAGTGTTTCGTGTTCGGTGGCGTGTATACGACCTCACCAGCCTTCACTATCTTGGTGCCGACGCCGTCGATTTCGAAGGTCTGCTCGCCCTCGATGACGTAAACGAACTCGTGGCCGTCCTCATGCTGGTGCAGCGGAAGCCGGAACCCAGAAGGCCACTCCGATGCATAGATGATTACCTCTTGGCCCGGTAGATTGACCAAGTCGGTTTTGAATACTTGCTTGGTCACGTATCCCGGCACCTGAGCGCGAATGCTCTCGGGCAAGCTTAGTCCAATGACAATACCGCCCACCAAAAGAACCGCCGAAAAAATATGGCGCTTCATCGTGCGCTCCCGGTTCGAGCCACCTGGTGGTGGCGCTTCTGAAATTAGGATCCGAACGGAACCCGCAACGCTAGTAGTGAAAGCACCATTTTGCAAATCGAGGAAGGCTGATGCGGGCACCGCCGATGTCCGAGATGGGTCAAACTCGACAAAACTCAAGGTGAGTATGAGTCCGCTTACCGCTTAACAGCCAACAGCGGCGGAAAGGCGGACACCTGCCGAGATTGCCGAAAGGGCCGGAATCGGACAATCGGTGATCACCAATTTTCCTACCGTAGCGCGCGCTTTGGAAATTGCGGACGCCGCCGAATGCGATAGGCGGAGGCCGGAGGAACATTCAGTGCCGTGCGTCCGACGAGACTGGCTTTGAGCCCGAGCCGGTCAAGGATCGGGCGCGGTACGGGGCAGCGCGGCCCGTAGGTAAACTGATAGAACGCCCCGTCTTCGCGCATGTGACGGAACGCGCCGGTCAGGATGGCGATGACTTTGCGCGGCGACATGGTCAGAAGCGGAAGTCCGCTCACGGTCGCAGCAGCAGGCGCCATGAATGGTTCATACTGCGAAAGCTGTCGCGCATCCATCCAGAGCACCTTCGCCCTCGGAAACCGTTGTTGCAACAGGCGCATGAAATCGGAACCATACTCGACGAGAAGCAAATCCTGCTCGGCAACGCCGCGCTGAAGCAGCGCCTTGGTGAAAACACCCGTACCGGGTCCAAGTTCGATGACCGGCCCGGCCCCTGGTGTGATCTCTTGTGTCATCAGCCGCGCCAACGACTGCCCCGAGGGGGCTATCGCCGAAACCCGGCCCGGATTGGAGACGTAGGAGCGGAAGAACTGAAAGAAATCTACAACAGCGCTGGCGTTCATATCGAACACTCCTTGCGTTGACCGGTCAGGACGCGATGTTGTGCTGCCGTGCTTCACCTTGCGCGGCGTTCGAAGCCCTCTCCCATGCTTCCCACGTCTTGAGGCGTTCGGCGTAGGCAGCCCGGGCGCGCGGCAGACCTTCCGTGCCGACGAAGAAGCGCAAAGGAGGGGTCTCGGCATCGACGATCTTCAGGATCGCGTCCGCCGTAGCTTCGGGATCGCCGAACGGGGTTGCTGCGCCCGCCGCGAAGACTTCCGCCCGTGTTGTGCTGTAAGCCTCGATCGCGGTTGCGATTTTGAGCGAGGCCATACTGGCAAACCCTGTCGCATAGGCACCGGGTTCAAGCATCGTCACCTTGATCCCGAAGGGCTCGACCTCTTGTGACAGGCTGTCATGGAGTGCTTCGAGCGCGAACTTCGAAGCGTTGTAGAAACCCGTGATGGGACCCGCGACGATTCCGGCAACGCTGGACACGCCGATGATGTGACCGCTGCGCTGACGCCGCAGGATCGGGAGTGCGGCCTGGATCACGCGGAGCGCGCCGAAGAAATTGGTGTCGAACTCAGCCCGAACCTCCGTCTCGTCGGCTTCCTCGATCGCCCCGACCAGGGCATAACCGGCGTTGTTGAGAACGACATCCAGCCTTCCGAAATGCCCGTAGGCCTTCGAGACCGCATTCCGTACCGCATGGGCATCGGTTACATCGAGCGCCATGGGTAGCACATTCGCTCCAAAGCGTTCCGAAAGCGCGGCAAGGTCCGCCGCAATACGCGCGGTGGCTGCGACCTTGTCGCCCCGCTTGAGCGCGGCTTCGGCCCAGATACGACCAAAGCCGCGCGATGCGCCCGTGATGAACCAGATTTTGCCAGACATACAATGTTCCTTCCGTTGAGAGCGTTTGATTTGTCGTGATTGCCTTACGGCTAGCGCCGGCAATCAGCAGTGGCCGACCACGCCAATGAGCTTGCAACGCGCGCCAATCTGGACGCAGCAGACACGCGTGGCTTACCGCTTGAGGCGATCGATGAAGTAGGACTGGTGCGCGGTAAGCAGCGCGTTCTGCGGCGGTCCGCCGAGCTGGCCGATATAGGCAACAGCAAGCCTCCGGCGTTCATGGAGAAGCCGCGCGCAGCGGGCGTCTCCATGCTCGTTGTTTCGGATTGCCTAGTTAGTGAAGTTTGTCGCTCCTCAACTCCCGCCAGCGGCTCGGCGTCACGCCCTCCCGATCCCGGAACGCGCGATAGAAAGAGCTTGTATCCTGGTAGCCCAGAAGACAGGCCACCTCGTCGATTTCAGCAGAAGGGTCCAACAGAAGCTGCCGTCCGAGTTCTTGCCGTGCTTCAGCTAGAAGCTCGCGGAAGCTCCCGCCTTCTTCCGTAATCCTTCTTTGCAGCGTCCGTTCGCTCAAGCCGAGATCGCGTGCCACGTCCGACAACTCCGGCCGTCCGCTCGCAAGGCTTCTCTTGAGAACGACCTTCACCTGCTCCTTGATCGAGCTGCGCGCTTGCAACTCGCCAAGCGCTGAAGCCAGCGCCGGAGTGAGGATTTCGAGGAGTTCTTGATTATGACCGGGAAACGGGCGATCGAGGTCGGACGGCTTCAGGATGAGCCGGTTTTGGGCCGCGCCAAAGCGAACCGGGCATTCGAAATACGTCTGATAGACGTCGTTTTTGGGACGCTCACGGACCAGTTCGACGCGCAAGGGAGCAAGAGGCTGCCCAGTGCCTCGACGCCCAAGTTCGACGAGTGAAGCAAAAGTCACGTCCGTTGAGATCGCAGGCTCGGGCTGCGTGGCGTAAGGCCACTCGACCGTCACGGCGCATTCCTCTTTGCCCTGCGTCACACGGACTTGCTCCGGCGAGCAGAGTCGCTTGAATCGCGCAATGCGGAGCAGACCATCGCGGTAGTCCCGCGCATAGAACGCCGCGAGGCTCGATGGCGGGTGCACCGCTGTGTCGGTTCGTTGGACGAGCGCTAGACCGAGACCCGGCTCCGGCTTCAATTCCTCCAGCGCGCGCCACAACGCAAAATACTGCGTCGTCGTGACTTGTGCCTGTTCGCTCAGGTGCAAAGTGGCCGGAAGGCGCGCTTGCCTTAGCAGCGCGGCGGGAGGCACACCAATATGCTCGACCGTCTGCCAGAAAGCCTTTGGCACCCTGCACCGATCTGCTGCCGCTGTGCTCATAGCCGGGCCTAGCGCATCTGGCTCATGATCACGCGGTCGAACATGCGATCGCCGAACCATTCCCGGACCTTGATCATGGGTAGGGCGTACTTGCCCGCGACATAGCGCGTGCGCGGCCTCGGCGCCTTCACGGCTTTGGACACGACATCGGCTATCACAGTGGGATTCGTGCCGCGGCCCTGACCATAGGCATCAACCGTCGACTTCGCGACGGCTTCGGTCTGCCTGGCATACGGTCCCGAGCCAGAGCGTTTCAGGAGGCCGTTGGCGACCCCGTTGCCGAAGCCCGTCTCGATCAGGCCTGGCTCGATGATAACGACCTTGATGCCGAAGGGAGCAAGTTCGAGCCGAAGACAATCGGACCATCCTTCAAGCGCGTGTTTGGTCGCGTGATACCAGGCCCCCAGAAGCGTATAAATCTTGCCGCCCATGGAGGTAATGTTGACGATCGTTCCGGAACGCTTGGCTCGCATGCTTGGGAGCAGAAGCTGCGTCAAGCGCGCCGCGCCGAACAGATTCACTTCGAACTGGTAACGTGCTTCTTCGATGCCGACTTCCTCGACGGGACCATAGAGCCCAAAGCCGGCATTGTTGACGAGCACGTCAACGCCGCCGGCCTCGTTCAAGATGGTGTCGACCGTCGCCTTGATCTCGTCCTCGCTGGAAATATCCATGCGCAAGGCGCGGGCGCCGAGCTTGACGAGATCGTTCATCTTGTCGGTATGTCGCGCCGCGACAAAGACGTGAAAGCCGTCTTTGATCAGGCGCTTTGCGATTTCCTTGCCCATGCCGGAGGATGCCCCGGTCACAAGCGCTGTCTTTTTTCGTCTATCGTTCATCGTAACCTCTCACAGTGTGCAACCAACCTGGGGTTTTCGGGTCGCCCACACACTGTCGAAGCCCGCCAATAGACTTGCACATCACGCCATTTGTTGCCAGCGGCGCCAGAAGGGAAACCATCAGCACAAATAGGGCATTAGCGGGAATTGGCGGAGGGAACGACGGGTAGCAATTTTTGGACAAGGCACAACAGGGCGATCCCGATCAAGCCGAGATCGAGCAGGACGGCAAACAGCAGATTGTCCATGGGTCTCAAGGCTCCCGCGCAAAGGTGCCGGAGCCGCGACGCGGCCCCGGACATCGATTGCGCGATTGGTGTCTCTGGCGGATCAGCCGCGGACGCGATGAAACGTCCGCGTCTGCCCCATCGCCGGAATGCCGAGATAGCCCCGCAAGCCCATCTTCCCATTCTTGATTTCGGCCTTGCAGTTGTAGATGCGGCCGGAAGAGGCATCGTAGATCGACCCGCCGCTCCATTCGCCGTCGCTCCAGCGCAGGCCCGTGATGAAGACGATATTCTTGAGCGAGCGCGAACGCAGCGAAGGGTCGGGGTTCTGTGTGTCCTTTTTGAAGGTGACGTTGTCGGCCTCGACGATCTCGTTGCCGTAGAGCATGCGCGCCTGGAATTCCGACCCGGCCTTGAACATGTCGAGCTTCACCGTGCCATCGTCGGCCTCCCAGATACCGACCAGCGCATCGGCTGGCGAGGGTTCGGCCCTGGCCGCGGGCGTCAGGGAAAGGGTCGAGGTGGCAAGTGCCAGCGCCAGCGCGGCGCGTCGAGTATATCGGGATGCTTGCATGGCTGTCCTTTGATTGTGAGAGACCGTTGCTGAATGGCTTGCATGAACGGGCAAGGAGCGATCATGCGAAGCCACGACAAAAGGCCGATGGAGCGAAATGTCGTCCGATCGATCTGCCCACAGTCCGAAGATGTCTCGTTGCGAGCGCGTTGAACCTAGGTTTTCGCAAAACGCCGGGCAGTGGCAAATCGCGCCAATCGAACTGCGCGTGACGCCATAAGAGCAGTCTGCATCGGGTGCACTCGCTGCGAGCGTATTGGTCGATCCCACCCTGATGTCTGCTTAGGGGCAAACGCGACAGGTTGACGCGGCCAAAACAGGCCGCCCGGCGCACCACCGGTGAATGATCGCCGCGTCCTCTGAGCAGCGTCAGTCCGGGACGCCGGCCGCCTTTAGCGTCTCACGATAGATCGCGAACATCGCTTCCACCGGGAAGGGGATCCGCGCCAGGAATCCGGAGACCGAAAACTCCGGATCGACCTTGAGCAGTTCGCGCGCGATCTGGGTCGCGCGCTCGGTCTCGCCGGTCTTCACCAGCGCCACGATCAGCACACGCAGCGCGACCGCGAAGCGGCGGTTCTGCGCCAGCGCCTTGTCGGCCCACGTCACCGCCTCAGTGAAATTCTGGTCGAGCACCGCGCAGATCGCCAGCGCCGCGGAGGCGAACCAGCCGCGGGGGTCGCGCGGGTTCAGCCGTTGCGCGCGCTCGATCATCGCCCGGCCGATCTGCTGGTTGCCGCGCATCGCCTCGATCCAGCCGCAGAGGACGAGCGCCATTGCCGAGTTCGGGTTGATCGCAAGCGACCGTTCGAACAATTCGCGCGCGGGTTCGATCTCGTCGGCCATGTTCCAGATCGCGAACGCCGCCATCCACAGCACCTGCGGGTCACCCGGCGCGAGCTCGACCGCGCGCCAGGCCTGCGTGACCGCACGGTCCCGGTAGGCGTCGTTCGGCTTCAGCCAACCCTGGACATGGCGCATCGCATGACAATAGGCCGATGCCGCCAGCGCCGGCGCGTAAGCCGGATCGAGCGCCAGCGCCTGGCCGAGGCAGTCGAGCGCGGCTTCCATGCTCTCGGGCGTGAAATCGTACCTCAAACTGTACGCGCGCAGCAGCAGGTCGTAGGCGTCGAGCCGGTCGGGTGGCGCCGCCCTTACCCGCTCGGCCTCCGCGACCAGCAAGGTCGGCTCGATCGCGCCGACCACGTTCTCGGTGATGCGGTCCTGCAGGTCGAACACGTCGGTCGCCGCGCCGTCGAAGCGGTCGGCCCACAGATGCGCGCCGGAGACGGCGTCGATCAGCTGTCCGGTGATGCGCAGGCGGTCGCCGCCGCGGCGGACGCTGCCTTCGAGCACATAGCCGACGCCGAGATCGCGCCCGACCTGGCGGATATCGACGGCCTTGCCCTTGTAGGTGAAGGCGGAGTTGCGCGCGATCACGGTGAGGCGGCTGCAACGCGCCAGCGCCGTGGTGATGTCCTCGGCGATCCCGTCGGCGAAGTAATCCTGCTCGGGATCGCCGCTCATGTTGGTGAAGGGTAGCACCGCGATCGACGGACCCTCGCTAGGCCGCGACGCGGTGGCCTTGTCCGCAACCGGATGATCGATCGCGCTCTCTTCCCTGACATCGCCGACAAAGCGGAGGCCTTTGCGGGGCAGGGTGCGGATCAGCCGCTGCTCCTCGCCATTGTCGCCGATCGCCGTCCGTGCCGCATTGACCCGGCTGGAGAGCGTCGCCTCCGAGACGATCCGCCCATGCCAGACCGCCGCCAGCACCTCGTCGCGGCTGACCACGCGGTCGCGGGCGCGGATCAGGAACTCGAGCAGGTCGAAGACCTGCGGCTCGACGGCCACCAGGGCATCGCCGCGGCGCAGCTCCCGGCGCCCGGAATCGAGGGTCAAGTCGTTGAAATGGTAGGTCAAATCGAAGAGTCCGGCGGCCGGCGGCTGAATGCGGGGCGAACCTAGCACAGCCGGCGTGGGGCCAAAATCACGACGCTCTGAAGGATAAATCCACGTCCTCTGAAAGCGGACGGGGGCGGTCTCTGCGATAGTCGATCCCGACACCAGACTTCAGGAGATCGCCATGTCCCAGTCCATCAATCAGCAACGCCGCCGTTTCCTCGGCATCGCCGGCGGGATCCTCGCCGTTTCCAGGCTCGGCTTCATCGGATCGGCTGAGGCCCAGACCAAGGCGGCGCTGCCGGCGGTCAAGGCCGGGAGCCACACCACGATCGGTCCGGTCAAGCAGATCAATGCCGGCGTGCTCGATACCGGTTATGTCGAGATGGGACCGGCGTCGGGTCCCGCAGTGATCCTGCTGCACGGCTGGCCCTACGATATCCACAGCTATGCCGACGTCGCGCCGGCGCTGGCCGAGGCCGGCTACCGCGTGATTGTGCCGCATCTGCGCGGCTACGGCACCACGCGCTTCCTCGCCAGCGATACGATGCGCAGCGGCCAGCCGGTCGCGGTCGCCGCCGACATCATCGCGCTGATGGACGCCTTGAAGATCGAGAAGGCCGTGCTCGGCGGCTATGATTGGGGTGCGCGCACCGCCAACATCATGGCGGTGCTCTGGCCCGAGCGCTGCAAGGCCATGGTGTCGGTGAGCGGCTACCTGATCGGCAGCCAGGCGGCCGGCAAGATGCCGCTGCCGCCGAAGGCCGAGCTGCAATGGTGGTACCAGTTCTATTTCGCGACCGAGCGCGGCCGCGAGGGCTATGCCAAGAACCGGCACGGTTTCAACAAGCTGATCTGGCGGCTCGCCTCGCCGCAGTGGAAGTTCGACGACGCCACCTACGACCGCAGCGCCACGGCGTTCGAGAATCCCGACCATGTCGATATCGTGATCCACAATTACCGCTGGCGGCTCGGTCTCGCCGAGGGCGAGTCGAAGTACGACGCCTTCGAGAAGACGTTGGCGCAGGCGCCCGTGATCGCGATCCCGACCATCACGATGGAGGGCGATGCCAACGGCGCGCCGCATCCGGAGCCGGCGGCCTATGCCAAGAAGTTCTCCGGACATTACGAGCATCGCCAGCTGCCGGGCGGCATCGGTCACAACCTGCCGCAGGAAGCGCCGCAGGCCTTCACCCAGGCCATTATCGACGTCAGCAAGGTCTAGAGCGTTTTCGAGCGAAGTGGATACCGGTTCGCGTGAAGAAAACGCGTCAAACAAGAATCGAGAGCCCGGATCATGAGACAGGTTGTGAAATGGGCGGCTGCCGCGATCGCGGCAGCCTGCATCAGTGCGGCATTGCCGTTCGCCCTCGGACACGCCGACGATGCGGCACTGGCATCGCCGATCTTCGGCGTGAAAATTCCGGACGGTTATCGCGACTGGAAGCTGATCGCGGTCGGCGAGGAGACCGGGCTCGACGAACTGCGCAGCGTGCTCGGCAACGCGACCGCCGTGAAGGCCTACCAGGACGGCGCGGCGCGTTTTCCTGACGGCACCGTGCTGGTGAAGCTCGCCTGGAAACGCAAGCCGGTTGCGGGCCTCAACGGCGCCTTCATCACGGGGCCTTCGACCACCGTTCAGGTGATGGTGAAGGACTCCGCCAAATATGCTTCGACCGGCGGCTGGGGCTTTGGCCGCTTCATCGACGGCAAGCCGGTCGATGCCGCCCAGCACGAGACGTGCTTCGCCTGCCACGAGGCCCATGCCGGCGATCACGATTTCGTCTTCACGCATTACGCGCACTGAGCACCACTAATATCGGTGTGGAGACCGCTTCTTCTCGTAATAGCCCCGCTGTCATTGCCCGGCCTCGACCGGGCGATCCAGTATTCCAGAGGCGGCTGTGAGATACTGAGATGCCGCGGCGTACTGGGTCCCCCGGTCGAGCCGGGGGACGACACCGAGTATGGTCACTACGCCTTCTTCGCGTCCACGCGGCGCGGTCTGATCTGGCGCTGCCGTTGCAGTGAGGCTAGTTTCCCCGCAGCAATCGCATGCGGGGAACGGCCTTGACCATCACCATCTACGGCATCAAGAACTGCGACACCATGAAGAAGGCGCGCGCCTGGCTCGACGATCATGGCGTCGGCTATGACTTCCACGACTACAAGACCGCCGGGATCAGCAAGGACAAGCTCAAGCAGTGGAGCGAGGAGGTTGGCTGGGAGACACTGCTCAACCGCTCCGGCACCACCTTCAAGAAGCTGCCCGATGCCGACAAGGAAGGTCTGAACGAGCGCAAGGCGCTGGCGCTGATGGCCGAGCAGCCCTCGATGATCAAGCGTCCGGTGCTCGATCTCGGGCCAAAGCGGGTCGTCGGCTTCAAGCCGGATATCTACGCCAAGGAAGTGCCGGCAAAGGCGCGCAAGAAGGGCTGACGCGTTCGCGCGCGAACCCCAGTTTGCGAGTTTGGCTCGGCTCCTCGGCGCGCACGCGCAGAAGCGAACATCAACCTGGCAATAGTCCTCGCCGAGACCTTCGAAAATGACCCGCAACGGACTTGACACAAGCTGGTGCCGCGAGCCTTGTTCCCGATGGTAAAACCTGCTTGTTGAATGCCATGGGCACCGTTCGCAACGTCGAAGGCGATTTTCCCCAAGGTGGGGGCGAAGCTGCCGCACTCATCAGGTCGCTTGACTGGTCTGCCACCAGCTTAGGGCCAATCGCGGACTGGCCAGCACACCTCAAGAGTGCAGTCAGCCTTATGCTGCCGGCAAAAGCACAGATCGTGCTGTTCTGGGGGCCGGAGTTTGTGGCGCTATACAATGACGCCTATGCACCGTCGATAGGTCAGAAGCACCCAACGGCTCTCGGACGGCCTGCACGCGAGAATTGGGCCGAGTTGTGGGATGATCTAGAACCGCTACTGAGAGGCGTCCTCAATACCGGCGAAACTGTATTCGCCAAGGATCGTCCCTTCTACATCGAGCGCCACGGCTACCCGGAAACAGTTTACTTCGACATCTCCTATTCCCCTGTTCAAAACCTGGCGGGCGAAATTGGCGGTGTACTCTGCATCGTCAGTGAGACGACCGAACGTGTGGCTGCGCAAGAGCGCCAACGGCTGCTCGCTCGGGAGGCAAACCATCGCGTAAAGAACATGTTTGCCGTTTTCCAAGGCATCATAAGTCTGAGCGCTCGGTCAGCTCGAACGCCGCAGGAAATGGCTCAATCCTTGCGAGGCCGTCTGAACGCTCTCATGCAGGCCAAGGATCTAATCCGTCCCGGGATTATGGGTACGGAGACCCACAGCGAACGAACGACCGTGGGAGACGTCGTGCGAACGGTCTTGCGACCGTACGAAGATGACACGTCTCGCGAACGCATCATCCTAGGGGGACCCACTGTGCCCGTGGGTGTTATGGCCGTGACCGGTCTCGCTCTCGCGCTGCATGAGACCACGACGAATGCGGCCAAGTATGGCGCGCTATCGGAGCCGACCGGTTCGATCAGTGTCACATGGGTGACTGAGGGCGGTAACTTACAGCTTGATTGGACGGAAACAGGCGGCCCCGCAATTGTCGCTCCGCCATCAGCCAAAGGTTTTGGGAGCGTGCTTGCGGAGCGCAGCATTTCTGATCAGCTCGGCGGCAAGGTTGAGCACAGTTGGCTACCGAGCGGGCTCAGGTTGAGGGTTACGGTTCCTTTGGATCGTCTTGCAGTCTGAGGCTGCGCCCGGGCCTAGATCAGCTCGACTGAATCCTCGCTCGCCGGACGATCTGCGGGCACGAACCTGCGGTCGATCACGGCGCGGACCGTGACGACAGGCACGGCCTTCGCCTTGACGCCCATCAGATTGTGCAGCCGAAATCCGCCCTCGATGCTGATCGCCTTGTACGAGCCGATGATGTGCTCGACGGTGTCGCCGCGTCCGAACGGCAGCAGCAGCCGTTCATAGGACACGTCCTTGCCGTCGGCGTCGGTGATCTCCGCAACCGTATAGGTCGGACGCTTGCGCGCGAGGCAAGCGCGATAGGACAGGATCACGCCGGCGTAGCGCTCCGGGCCGATCGCGTCATCGAGATAGCGGTTGGTGCGCAGCCGCGGCTCGACGTGCTCGTTGCCATAGGCCGTCGTCAGCCGCGCGCCTTCCTGCGTGATCAGGAAGCGGGCGGCGTCACCGCTGCCGACCACGTCAAAACCCATCATGTCGGCCCGCTCGTCGGCAGTGCCGTCGGTATGGAAATCGCACAGCAGGGGGAGGGTGTCCGGCATGCGCAGCGCGCGCAGCCAGGCGTTCAGCAGCACCCGCTGCGTGATCGATTTGACCACCGATGGATCGGCACTCCTGAACGGCATGGGCTAGCCGAACTCGAGCACATCCCCGGGCGGGATGCGGCCGGGGGCACGGTGGAACAGGTCGCGGTCGATGATCGCGCACAGTCTGAAGTTCGGCAGCGCGTCGTTGCCGCGCATTAGATTGCGGATCTCGAAACTGCCATTGTCGCTGATCGTCTTCAGCGATGCGACGAGATGCGTGACGGCGCCGCCGTCAGAGAACGGGAGCAGCAGCCGTTCATAGGCCACGACGTGACCGTAGATGTCGTCGATGTCGGTGATGGTGTAGGCGGGCAGCCGCCGCGCGATGCATTGATGGTAGACCGGCATCACGACCGGCGCGAGCCGCGGTCCGAGATAGTCGTCGAGCAGGCGGCCCTTGCCGCTGTGTCCGTAGGCGGTGGCCATCCGCGTGCCGTCGCTCTCGATCGTCAGTTGCGGCGGCTCGACTGCCGCGTCGACGGTGAAGAACACGGTGTCCGGCAGATCTTCCTCGATCCGCTCCGGCTGGAATTCATCGATCCGCGGGATGGTTTGGCCACGGGCATAAAGTCGCAGCCACGTGTTGAGAAAATCACGTTGCCGGATCGACTTGATGACCGAGGAATTGGCGCTCTCGAAATGCAAGGCTCTGGCCGTCCACAATACAATGGCGGGAGCTTCGGCGAGAGGCGGAAATATTCTATGAAAAGGAAAGTCCGGAGCAAAACACCCTTAATAGCGGCTTTCCGAGGCGCAAAGCGCGCTCGAAGGCCATTCGACTAAGGATCAACCGGAACTGGCCGTGCCAATACTGCACTGCACAGCTTTCCACCTTGCGTAACCGCCACAGATGACGGCATATTCCGGCCCGGAGGCGACAGGGCCCCGGACGGTTTCCAAGACGTACGGACAACCTGTCGGACACGAAAAAGAGCTGGCCACGCGGGCGACGGGCTTCGCGGCGATGGCGTATGGGGGAATCTATTTGGCCGATGAGTTCATTCTCGAAACCAGCGGATTGACCAAGGAATTCGCGGGTTTCTTCGCCGTTCGCGACGTCGCGCTGAAGGTGCGTCGCGGCAGTATCCATGCGTTGATCGGGCCGAACGGCGCCGGCAAGACCACCTGTTTCAATCTGCTGACCAAATTCCTGAAGCCGACCGGCGGGCAGATTCGCTACAAGGGCCAGGACATCACCGCGATGCCGCCGGCCGACGTGGCGCGGCTTGGCCTCGTCCGTTCGTTCCAGATTTCGGCGGTATTTCCGCATCTGACCGCGCTGGAAAACGTCCGCGTGGCGCTGCAGCGCCAACACGGTGCGTCATTCGATTTCTGGCGCTCGAAGACCGTGCTCGACCGCTTCAATCCGCGCGCCCATGAACTGCTGAACGACGTCGGCTTGAGCGAATTCGCCAACACGCCGGCGGTCGAGATGCCGTATGGTCGCAAGCGCGCACTTGAAATTGCAACGACGCTCGCGCTCGACCCCGAGATGATGCTGCTCGACGAGCCGATGGCCGGCATGGGCCACGAGGACATCGACAAGATCGCGGCGCTGATCAAGCGGATCTCCGCCAAATACACTATCCTGATGGTCGAGCATAACCTCTCGGTGGTGGCCAACCTCTCCGACATCATCACCGTGCTGACGCGCGGGCAGGTGCTGGCGGAGGGCAACTACGCCGACCTCTCCAAGGACGAGCGCGTGAAGGAAGCCTATCTGGGAGCGGGTCATGGCTGAGGCAAAATTGGCGGAGAGGCCCGTGGCTGCGGCCGGCGCCGAGGTGCTGACGGTCGGCGATCTGCAGGCCTGGTACGGCGAATCCCACATTCTTCACGGCATCAATTTCAACGTGAGGGCCGGCGAGGTGGTGACGCTGCTCGGCCGCAACGGCGCCGGCAAGACCACGACCTTGAAGTCGATCATGGGCGTCATCAACAAGCGCTCCGGCTCGATCCGTTTCGACAACAAGGAGATCATCCGCGCCACCTCCGACAAGATCGCGCGGCTCGGCATCGCATTCTGCCCCGAGGAGCGCGGCATCTTCTCGAGCCTCGACGTGCGCGAGAATCTGCTGCTGCCGCCGGTGGTGCGTCCGGGCGGCCTGCCGCTCGACCAGATATTCACGCTGTTTCCGAACCTGAAGGAGCGGCTCACCAGCCAGGGCACCAAGCTCTCGGGCGGCGAGCAGCAGATGCTGGCGATTGCGCGCATCCTGCGCACCGGCGCGCGCTTCCTGATGCTGGACGAGCCGACCGAAGGGTTGGCGCCGGTGATCATTCAACAGATCGGGCACACCATTGCGCGCCTGAAGTCGCAGGGATTCACCATCCTGCTGGTCGAACAGAATTTCCGCTTCGCCTCCACCGTTGCCGACCGCTACTACATCGTCGAGCACGGCAAGGTGATCGACGGCTTCGCCAATTCGGAGCTGTCGGCCAACATGGACAAGCTGCATACCTATCTCGGCGTCTGAAGTCGCCCGAGCCAGAAAATTTAGGACGAGGGAATACCCGATGAAGAACACGATTTCTGCGTTCCTGCTCGGCACCGCGATGGCGCTCAGCGTCGCGAGCATGGCCTCCGCCGACGACAAGGTCGTCAAGATTGGCGTGTTGTCCGATCAGTCCGGCCTCTATGCCGACCTTGCCGGCCCCGGCTCGACGTTGGCGGCGCAGATGGCGATCGAGGATTCCGGCCTCAAGGCCAAGGGCTGGACCATCGACCTGATCTCCGGCGATCACCAGAACAAGCCCGACATCGGCACCACCATCGCCCGCCAGTGGTTCGACGTCGACAAGGTCGACACCATCGTCGACGTGCCGAATTCCGGCGTCGCGCTTGCGGTCAACAACGTCGTCAAGGAAAAGAACGGCGTCTACATCAATTCGGGCGCCGCGACTTCCGATCTCACCAACGCGCAGTGCACGCCGAACACGGTGCACTGGACCTACGACACCTACATGCTGGCACACGCCACCGGCCAGGCGCTGGTGAAGGCGGGCGGGGACACCTGGTTCTTCCTGACCGCGGACTACGCGTTCGGCGCGGCGCTGGAGCGCGACACCACCGCCGTCATCACCGCCAATGGCGGCAAGGTGGTCGGCGGCGTCAAGCATCCGCTCAACACCGCTGACTTCTCCTCGTTCCTGCTGCAGGCGCAGGCCTCCAAGGCCAAGATCATCGGTCTCGCCAATGCCGGCGGCGACACCACCAACTCGATCAAGCAGGCTGCCGAATTCGGCATCGTCAAGGGCGGCCAGAAGCTCGCTGCGCTGCTGCTGTTCCTCACCGACGTCAAGGCGATCGGGCTCGAGACCGCGCAGGGCCTCAACTTCACCGAGACG
Organism: Bradyrhizobium sp.; assembly: GCA_036383375.1. GTDB lineage: Bacteria > Pseudomonadota > Alphaproteobacteria > Rhizobiales > Xanthobacteraceae > Bradyrhizobium. The sequence continues at coordinate 15,289 of DASVOL010000609.1, forward strand.
TTCTACTGGGACCTCAACGACAACACCCGCGCCTTCTCCAAGCGCTTCTCGGAGAAGATGAAGAGCGGCGCCCCCCCGACCATGGTGCAGGCCGGCGTCTATGCGGGTCTGCTGCATTACTTCAAGGCGCTGGAGGCGCTCGGCGGCAATCCGCATGACGGCGCCAAGGTGGTCGCGAAGATGAAGACCATCCCGACCGACGATCCGCTGTTCGGCAAGGGCGAGGTCGAGGCCAACGGCCGCGTCACCCACGACGCTTATCTGTTCGAAGTGAAGAAGCCCTCGGAGTCCAAGGGACCGTGGGACTTCTACAAGCTGGTCGGCACCGTGCCGGGCAACCAGGCCTTCACGCCGCTCGACAAGAGCACCTGTGCGCTCCTGAAGAAGTAACGATCATGCCCGCCGGCCATGGGCGTGGCCGGCGGGCTTCATCTATCCAGCGAAAGCTCATTCGATGCAGGCTCTCTACGCACAGCTTCTGGTGGGACTGATCAACGGCTCGTTCTACGCGCTGCTCAGTCTGGGGCTCGCCGTCATCTTCGGCATGCTCAACATCATCAATTTCGCGCACGGCGCGCTCTACATGATGGGCGCCTTCGTGGCGTATTTCCTGCTCAATTTGGGCGACATCAACTACTGGTGGGCGCTGCTCATCGCACCCGTCATCGTCGGCATCTTCGGCATGATCCTCGAACGGACCATGCTGCAATGGCTCGCCGGCCTCGACCATCTCTACGGACTGCTGCTGACGTTCGGCATCGCGCTGATCGTGCAGGGCGTGTTCCAGAACTATTTCGGCTCCTCGGGCCTGCCTTACTCGATCCCGGATCAGCTCAAGGGCGGCGTCAATCTCGGCTTCATGTTCCTGCCGATCTATCGCGGCTGGGTCGTGATCTTCTCGCTGGTGGTATGCCTTGCCACCTGGTTCCTGATCGAGAAGACGCAGCTCGGCGCGTACTTGCGCGCGGCCACCGAGAACCCGACGCTGGTGCGGGCCTTCGGCATCAACGTGCCGCGCATGATCACGCTGACCTACGGACTCGGCGTCGGCCTTGCCGCGCTCGCCGGCGTGCTGTCGGCGCCGATCAACCAGGTCCGCCCGCTGATGGGCGCCGATCTCATCATCGTGGTGTTCGCGGTGGTCGTGATCGGCGGCATGGGCTCGATCATGGGCTCGATCATCACCGGCTTCGCGCTCGGCGTGATCGAGGGACTGACCAAGTATTTTTATCCCGAGGCCTCCAACACCGTGGTGTTTGTCCTGATGGTGGTGGTGTTGCTGGTGAAGCCGACGGGACTGACGGGACGGGCGGCCTGATATGTCAGCATTGACCGACGATACAATTCCGATGACGCCGCGCGCGATGCGCGACGAGATGATCGTGTTCGCCGTGATGGCGGTGTTGCTGGCCATCGTGCCGTTCACGGGGATCTATCCGTTCTTCGTGATGCAGGCGCTGTGCTTTGCGCTGCTGGCCTGCGCCTTCAACCTGCTGATCGGCTACGGCGGCCTGCTGTCGTTCGGCCACGCCATGTTCCTCGGCACCGCCGGCTACGTTTCGGCGCATGCGCTGAAGGTGTGGGGGCTGCCGCCGGAGCTCGGCATCGTGGCCGGCACCGCCGCGGCGGCTTTGCTTGGCCTCATCACCGGCTTCATCTCGATCAAGCGGCAGGGCATCTATTTCTCGATGATCACGCTGGCGCTGTCGCAGCTGCTCTACTTCCTTTATCTGCAGGCGCCGTTCACCCATGGTGAAGACGGTATTCAGGGCATTCCGCAGGGCCATTTGTTCGGGATCTTCGACCTGTCGAAGCCGACGGTGCTGTACTACGTCGTGCTGGTCGGCTTCCTCGCCGGCTTCCTCTTGATCTACCGCACCATCAACTCGCCGTTCGGCGAGGTGCTGAAGTCGATCCGCGAGAACGAGCCACGCGCGATCTCGCTCGGCTACAAGACCGACCAGTACAAGATGCTGGCCTACATCCTGTCGGGCACGCTGGCGGGTTTTGCCGGCTCGCTGAAGGTGTTCGTGGCGCAGAACGCCTCGCTCACCGACGTGCACTGGTCGATGTCCGGCGAAATCGTGCTGATGACGCTGGTCGGCGGCCTCGGCACCATCTTCGGCCCGGTGGTCGGCGCATTCGTGATCATCGCCATGCAGCAATATCTCGCCGGCTTCGGCCAGTGGGTGACGGTGATCCAGGGCGTGATCTTCGTGGCCTGCGTGCTGCTGTTCCGGCGCGGCCTGGTCGGTGAGCTGGCCCACCGCCTGCGGCGGTCGCTGTAGGGCAGGGCACGCGATTTTCAGCCGACTTTAGCGGTGGACGACCGCCCATTGGGGCGGTCGATCCGGGTATTTTCCCAGGCAGATGCTCTATGACAGTTCCGTGACAGTCGCTAAAAGGGCTGTCCCGGAACGATGGAATTGAGACATGCTGCGCTGGTTTCGCGCCTTTCTGCCCAAGGAAGAGCGATTTTTCGAGCTGTTCGCCCGCCACGCCCAGACCTCCGTGCAGTGCTCGTTGGCGCTGCAGGACATGCTGAAGGGCGGCGAGGAGACCCCGGTCTTCTGCCAGCGCGTCAATCAGTTCGAGAACGACGCCGATAGCGTTACCCGCGAGGTCCTGACCGCGGTTCGCCGCACCTTCATCACCCCGTTCGACCGCGGCGACATCAAGAACCTGATCACTGCGATGGACGATGCGGTCGACCAGATGCAGGCGACGGCCAAGGCCGTCATGCTGTTCGAGGTGCGCGAGTTCGAGCCGCCGATGCGCGAGATCGGCACCCTGATCGTCGAATGCGCCAATCTCGTCGTCCGCGCGCTGCCGCTGTTGCAGGCGATCGGCCAGAACGTCTCGATGCTGACCCAGATCACCGAGGAACTGACCAAGCTCGAGGGCCGGGTCGACGATCTCCATGATATCGGGCTCAAGGAATTGTTCCTGAAGCACCGCAACGCCAACGCGATGGACTTCATCGTCGGCGCGGAGATCTACGATCACCTGGAGAAGGTGGCCGACCGCTTCGACGACGTCGCCAACGAGATCAACTCCATCGTCATCGAGCAAGTGTAGGTCGGGGACATCACGTGGACGCCACGCTGGGTCTTCCAGTCCTGACCATCCTGATTGCGGTCGCGCTGCTGTTCGACTTCCTGAACGGCCTGCACGATGCCGCGAACTCGATCGCGACCATCGTCTCGACCCGCGTGCTGCGGCCGCAATATGCGGTGTTCTGGGCGGCATTCTTCAACTTCGTCGCCTTCGCGGTGTTCGGCCTGCACGTCGCCAACACGATCGGCACCGGGATCATAGACCCGTCGGTGGTGGACGCGACCGTGATCTTCGCCGCGCTGGTCGGCGCGATCGTCTGGAACGTGATCACCTGGGCGCTCGGAATTCCCTCGTCGAGCTCGCACGCGCTGATCGGCGGCCTGGTCGGCGCCGGCATGGCCAAGGCGGGGATCTCCGCGGCGGTGTGGAGCGGGCTCACCAAGACCTTGCTCGCGATCGTGCTGTCGCCGCTGGTCGGCTTCCTGCTGGCGCTGGTGCTGGTTGCCATCGTGTCCTGGCTCTCGGTGCGCTCGACGCCGTTCGCGGTCGATCGCGCCTTCCGCATCCTGCAATTCGCCTCGGCGTCGCTCTATTCGCTCGGCCATGGCGGCAACGACGCGCAGAAGACCATGGGCATCATCGCCGTGCTGCTCTACTCGCAGGGCCATCTCGGCGACAAGTTCGAGATTCCGTTCTGGGTAGTGCTGGCCTGCCAGAGCGCGATGGCGCTGGGCACCCTGATGGGCGGCTGGCGGATCGTGCGCACCATGGGGCTGCGGATCACCAAGCTGACGCCGATGCAGGGCTTTTGCGCCGAGACCGGCGGCGCCGCCACGCTGTTCATCGCGACCTATCTCGGGGTACCGGTATCGACCACCCACACCATCACCGGCGCCATCGTCGGCGTCGGCGCCGCGCGCCGGCTGTCCGCCGTGCGCTGGAACGTGGCGAGTTCGATTGTCTACGCCTGGGTGATCACGATCCCGGCCTCGGCCGCGGTCGCAGCCGCGACCTATTGGGCGGTGCAGGTTCTCAAATAACTACGCCACCAGCTTCAGCCCGACGATGCCGGACACGATCAGCCCGATGCTGGCAAGCCGCATCGCGGTCGCCGGCTCGCCGAGCAGGATGATGCCGAGCGCCGCGGTGCCGACCGCGCCGATCCCGGTCCAGACCGCATAGGCGGTTCCAATCGGCAGCGTCTTCAGCGCGATGCCGAGCAGGATCACGCTGCCGGCCATCGCCGCGAGCGTCAGCACCGACGGCACCAGCCGCGAGAAACCGTCGGTATATTTCAGCCCGATCGCCCAGCCGATCTCGAGCAGGCCTGCGGTGAACAGAATGGCCCAAGCCATAACGAACCCTCCGGATAAGGCAGGGTCGTCCCCGCGGATGGTATGGTGAGGAGAAGAAGGTCGTCCTTCCCGTGCCTATATGTGGGTGGTGCGGCCATTCCGCATTGCGACAAAACGCCCTTGATTGCGCCCGTTTTCCCTGCCAAACGCTGCCCCGCCATGTCCGATACCGCAGTTTCAGCCGAATCGCCGTCCCGCTCGCCGCTTTCAGAGGAAGTGGCGCGACGGCGCACCTTTGCGATCATCTCCCATCCGGACGCCGGCAAGACCACGCTGACGGAAAAGCTGCTTCTGTTCGGCGGCGCCATCAACCTCGCGGGCCAGGTCAAGGCCAAGGGCGAGCGGCGCAACACGCGCTCGGACTGGATGAAGATCGAGCGCGAGCGCGGCATCTCGGTCGTCACCTCGGTGATGACCTTCGAGTTCAATGAGCTCGTGTTCAACCTCTTGGACACGCCGGGCCACGAGGACTTTTCGGAAGATACCTATCGCACGCTGACCGCGGTCGATTCCGCGGTCATGGTGATCGACGCCGCCAAGGGCATCGAGGCGCGCACCCGCAAGCTGTTCGAGGTGTGCCGCCTGCGCGACATCCCGATCATCACCTTCATCAACAAAATGGACCGCGAGAGCCGAGACACCTTTGAGCTGCTCGACGAGATCGAGAAAACGCTGGCGCTCGACACCACGCCGATGACCTGGCCGGTCGGCCGCGGCCGCGACTTCCTCGGCACCTATGACGTCGTCAATGGCGGCGTGCGGCTGCTGGAGGGCGGCGGCGCCAAGACTGGCGCCACCGAGCAGATCGACATCGCCGATCTCGGCAAGCGCAATCCCAATCTCGACGTCGCCGAGGTCAGGGATGAGCTCGCGCTGGCGTCCGAGGCCTGCAAGCCGTTCGAGCTCGCGGCATTCCGCGAGGGGCATCTGACGCCGGTCTATTTCGGCAGCGCGCTGCGCAATTTCGGCGTCGGTGACTTGCTGGAGGGCCTCGGCAAGTTCGCGCCGGCGCCGCGCGCGCAGGACTCCGATCTGCGCAAGGTCGAGGCGGCCGAGCCGCGCATGAGCGCCTTCGTGTTCAAGATCCAGGCCAACATGGATCCGAACCATCGCGACCGCATCGCGTTTGCCCGGCTGTGCTCCGGCAAGCTCAGCCGCGGCATGAAGGCCAAGCTGGTGCGCACCGGCAAGAACATGAGCCTGTCGAGCCCGCAATTCTTCTTCGCCCAGGACCGCTCGGTGGCGGACGAGGCCTTTGCCGGCGACGTGGTCGGCATTCCCAACCACGGCACGTTGCGGATCGGCGACACCCTGACCGAGGGCGAGGATCTGACCTTCGTCGGTGTGCCGAGCTTCGCGCCGGAAATCGTCCGCCGCGTCCGGCTGACCGATGCGATGAAGGCGAAGAAGCTGAAGGAAGCCCTGCAGCAGATGTCGGAGGAGGGCGTCGTGCAGGTGTTCCGTCCGCGCGACGGCGCGCCGGCGCTGGTCGGCGTGGTCGGCCCGCTGCAGCTCGACGTGCTGAAGGCGCGGCTCGATGCGGAATATTCGCTGCCGGTCGAGTTCGAGATCTCCGAGTTCTCGCTGGCGCGCTGGATCTCGTCCGACGACCGCAAGAAGCTGGAGGCCTTCGTCGCCGCCAACAATTCCGGCATCGCCGACGACGTCGACGGCGATCCCGTGTTCATGGCCAAGAACGAGTTCTACCTCGGCTACACCCGCGAGCGCGCCGAAGGCATCACCTTCTCCAACGTCAAGGACGTGAAGAAGAAGGCGTAGCGCGACAGCGCAGCATCCTCGCGGTCGTCCCCCGGCTTGACCGGGGGACCCAGTACGCCGCGGCTTCCCCGTCCTCGTTGTCGTCCCTGCGAAAGCAGGGACCCCTAAACACAGGTGTTCGCCATCGAAGGACGGCGGAACGACGAGTTCCGCTCACAACACAAGCCGCAGAGTATGGGTCCCTGCTTTCGCAGGGACGACGCCTCGAAGGAGCTGCGGCCTCTCCGTTGAAGCACAAGTGTCTCTGGAATACCCGATCGCCCCGGTCGATGACGACAGGGTTTGAGACGAAAAGCGCGAGGACGTGAACTGGCCTCCGCTTGCTCCGGTCCGGCTGCGGTACCATTTTCCCCGGGACGCATCCCGGGTCCAACCGCATGCTCCGACGCATAGTCATCTGCCTAGCAATTGCTGTGCTGGCCATCGGCCTCGCGGGCACCGCTGGCGCGCGACAACGGCAACAGACCAACCCGGTGCCGTTCGCGCACAGGCCCTGCAGCGTGCTCGACTATGGGCCCTGCATCCCGTCTTACTGCAGCGTGTTCAACCACGGGCCCTGCCTGCCCGAAATCAATTATCCGTACGGCGAAAATCTCCAGCTCACGATCCTGACCGTGCCGCCCGAGGGGCAGGCCGAGAAGTACCGCAAGCCCGATCATGATCTCGATACCATCGGCGATCTCTTTGCCGCGCTGCGTTCCTGCTGGGCGCCGCCGCCGGCGGGCGATGCGCGCGAGGGCATGCAGATGTCGGTGCGTTTCAGCTTCAAGCGGACCGGCGAGATGATCGGTTCGCCGCGCCTGACATTTTCGACGCGGGGCATCCCGGCCGATACCCGCAGGACCTACCTCAACGCGATCAACGCCTCGCTCAATGCCTGCCTGCCGCTGAAATTCACCGGCGGTCTCGGCGGCGCGCTGGCCGGCCGGCCGATCATGATCCGCTATGTCGACAATCGCGAGCTGGCCAAGCCGGCCGGCAATCCGTGACCCGGCACCCGGCGTGGCGCATTGCCACCCGCCCGGCGAAGATGTTACGCGAGAGCAGCAATCAATCAGGGGAGGAACATCGTGGGACTGCTCGTCATGATCCTGGGTCTCGTGCTGTTCCTTGGCATCCACGTGCTGAGCAGCCTGCGCGAACTGCGCGCCGGCATTGTCAATGCGATGGGCGAGGGCGCCTACAAGGGCGTCTACTCGCTGGTGTCGTTCGCCGGGCTCGCGCTGATCATCTGGGGCTTCGCCCACTACCGCGCGACCGGCTGGGTCGACGTCTGGACGCCGCCGACCGCGTTCAAGCACATCACGGTGGCGCTGATGCTGCCGGCCGTGATCCTGGTGGTAGCTGCCTATATCCGCGGCCGCATCTACACCACGCTGAAGCATCCGATGCTGGCGGGCGTCAAGCTGTGGGCGTTCGCGCATCTGCTCGCCAATGGCGATCTCGGCTCGATCATCCTGTTCGGCTCGTTTCTCGGCTGGGCGGTCTATGACCGCATCTCGCTGAAGCGCCGCGCGGATGCGGGCGGGCCGCCGATCCCGGTGGGCGGCCCCACCAACGACCTGATCGCGATCGCGGTCGGTGTCATCGTCTATCTGGCGCTGGCGTTTGCGTTCCACCCGGTCGTGATCGGCGTGCCTGTCATGGGAGCCTGACTATGTCTGTTCAATCCGCCATCAGGCGCAAGACCGCGCCGGATCTGCGCGCCCGCAAGAATGGCGAGCCGATTGTGATGCTGACGTCGTATCACGCGCACACCGCGGCGCTGCTCGACAAGCATTGCGATGCGATTCTGGTCGGGGATTCCCTCGGCAACGTGATGCATGGATTCGAGACCACGGTGCCTGTTACCCTCGACATGATGATCCTGCAGGGCCGCGCGGTGATGCGCGGCTCGCAAGCTGCGCTGGTCGTGGTCGATATGCCGTTCGGCTCCTATGAAGAGTCGAAGGAGCAGGCGTTCCGGTCGGCGGTGCGGATCATGAAGGAAACGCTGTGCGGCGCGGTCAAGCTCGAGGGCGGCGTGCGGATGGCCGAGACGGTGGCGTTCCTGTCCGAGCGCGGCATTCCGGTGATGGGTCATATCGGACTGACGCCGCAATCGATCAACACGCTCGGCTCGTTCCGCGCGCAGGGGCGCGAGGAGGAGAACTGGGCGCCGATCGAGAACGACGCCAAGGCCATCGCGGAAGCGGGCGCCTTCTCGATCGTGGTCGAGGCGGTCGCCGAGCCGCTGGCGCGCAAGATCACGCAAGCGATCGCCGTTCCCACCATCGGCATCGGCGCCAGCGCCGCGTGCGATGGCCAGGTGCTGGTGCTGGAGGACATGCTCGGCCTGTCGACGCGCGCGCCGAAATTTGTGCGCCGCTACGGCAATCTCGGCCCGGCGATCGAGGAGGCGGTCGCTGGCTATGCCCGCGACGTGAAGAGCCGTGCCTTTCCGGGGCCGGAGCACGTCTACGGCATGAAGAAGAGCTGACGAGGCGCGCATGGACTGGTCGCAACACGCATTGCCGCTGATGCGGCTCGAGCCGCGCTTCGGCGACCGCGTCGTGCCTGCCTTTGCCGAACGGCCGGCCAGCCTGTGGGCGATGATCGCGGACGCCGTCGCGCAGAACGGCGATGGCGAGGCGCTGGTCTGCGGCGAGAGGCGCCTGAGCTGGCGCGAGGTCGCCGAGCAATCGGCGAAGGTCGCGGCGGGCTTTGCAAAGCTCGGTCTCGCGCCGGGCGACCGCGTCGCCATCCTGCTCGGCAACCGCATCGAGTTCGTGCTGACGATGTTTGCCGCCGCCCATGCCGGCCTCGTCACGGTGCTGCTCTCGACGCGCCAGCAGAAACCCGAGATCGCCTATGTGCTGAACGATTGCGGCGCGAAGGTTCTGGTCCATGAGGCCGCGCTTGCCGATCGCATCCCCGACGCTGCCGACATTCCCGGCCTCGCGCATCGCATCGCGGTCAGCGACGACGGCACATCGCAATTCGCTGCCTTGCGCGACAATGCGCCGGTGCAAGCGCCGGCGGAGGTGAGGGAAGAGGACACCGCGATGATCCTCTACACCTCGGGCACCACGGGCCGGCCGAAGGGCGCGATGCTGGCCCATTGCAACATCATCCACTCCTCGATGGTGTTCGCCTCCTGCCTGAAGCTGACCAAGGCCGATCGCTCGATCGCCGCGGTGCCGCTCGCGCATGTCACCGGCGCGGTCGCCAACGTCACCACCATGGCGCGCTCTGCCGGTGCGCTGATCATCATGCCCGAGTTCAAGGCGTCGGAATATCTGAAGGTCGCGGCGCGCGAGCGGGTTACTTACACCGTGATGGTGCCGGCGATGTACAATCTCTGCCTGATGCAGCCGGATTTCGACAGCACCGATCTGTCGAGCTGGCGCATCGGCGGGTTCGGCGGCGCGCCGATGCCGGTTGCGACTATCGAAAGGCTCAACGCCAAGATTCCCGGGCTCAAGCTCGCGAACTGCTACGGCGCGACCGAGACCACGTCACCCTCGACCTTGATGCCGGGCGAACTCACGGCTGCCCATATCGATAGCGTCGGTCTGCCGTGTCCCGGCGCCGAGATCGTCGTGATGGGCGCCGATGGCCACGAGGTGCCGCGCGGCGAGATCGGCGAGCTCTGGATCCGCAGCGCCTCCGTCATCAAGGGTTACTGGAACAATCCGAAGGCCACCACCGAGAGCTTTACCGCCGGCTTCTGGCATTCCGGCGATCTCGGCTCGGTCGATGCCGACAACTTCGTCCGCGTGTTCGATCGTCAGAAGGACATGATCAACCGCGGCGGCCTGAAGATCTATTCCGCCGAGGTCGAGTCCGTGCTGGCCGGCCACCCGGCCGTGGTCGAGAGCGCGATCATCGCAAAACCGTGCCCGGTGCTCGGCGAGCGCGTCCACGCCGTGATCGTGACCCGTAGCGAGGTCAATGCCGAGAGCCTGCGCGCCTGGTGCGCCGAGCGTCTCTCCGACTACAAGGTGCCGGAGACCATGGCGCTGACATCGGAGCCGCTGCCGCGCAACGCCAACGGCAAGGTGATCAAGCGCCAGCTGCGCGAGGGCCTGTCGGCAGGGGCGTAGCCCCGGGGTAGGACAAACTTCCCCGGTTAACGCTTTGATCCGCCTCGCTTTGCCTTGCCTCTGCCACACCGTTAGGGTAACGCCGCCGCGATGTGGGGATCAGGTAGGGGCTGCGCTCCGCCGAGATTCGCGGTCCCGAGGGGATGGGATAGCCTTAAGTGTCTGAATTATTTGACGAAGTCGACGAGGAAGTCCGTCGCGATCAGCTCAAGAAGCTGTGGGACAAGTACTCGCTTTTCATCATCGCGCTGGCGATCCTGGTGGTCGCGGGCGTCGGTGGCTGGCGTGGCTATCAATATCTCGAGGGCAAGAAGGCCGCCGAGGCCGGTGCGGCGTTCGACCGCGCCGTCGAGCTGTCGGACCAGAACAAGCACGCCGAGGCCGAGGCCGCGTTCGCCGACCTGATCACCAAGGCACCGTCCGGCTACCGCAATCTGGCGCGGCTGCGCATGGCCGCCGAGGTCGCAACCCGCGATCAGCCGGCCGCTGCAAAACTCTATGACGAGATCGCAGCGGACCGCAGCGTCGGCGGTCCCGATCAGGATCTGGCGCGGATCCGCGCCGCGCAGATGGTGATGGACACCACGACCTATCCGAACATGGTGCAACGGCTCGAGGGCATGGCGACGTCGAAGGACTCGACGTTCCGCCACTCCGCGCGCGAGTTGCTGGCGCTGTCGGCCTGGCGCGCCAACGATGCCACCGCCGCGCGGCAGTGGCTCGACCAGATTGCCAATGACGGTGAGACGCCGCCGAGCCTGCGTTCGCGCGCCGAAGCGCTGCAGGCCTTGTTGCCGCCGGTCGCCAAAAGCTGAACCGAGGCATGATCCGGAAAAGTGGGAACCGGTTTTCCGATCGGATCATGCCCAGACAGAACCCGAGTTTGAGTGAGAGATCGACCATGCGCCGCTCGCAACGCCTGATCGCAGCCGCAGTTCTGACAGCGCTTTGCAGCGCGCTGGCCGGCTGCGGCGGTGGCGGCATGGCCAATTTCGATCCGAGCGATCTGCTCGACTTCCTCGACACCAAGAAGAAGCTGGCGGGCGACCGCAAGCCGGTGTTCCCGGAAGGCGTGCCCGGCCTCGAGCAGGGCGTGCCGAAGGAATTGTACAAGGGCTCGCAGCAGCAACAGCTCGACCAGCAGAACGCCGCGGCAGCGGCCGCGGCCCAGCCGGCTCCGCCGCCGGAGCCGCCGAAGGGCGCCAAGAAACATACCAAGCGGGCCGCGCCGGCGGCGGATCAGGCCGCTGCTCCCGACGCCG
>DASVOL010000610.1:0-1778 GCA_036383375.1 Bradyrhizobium sp.
GGGCGGGTGTTGCGGAACTCGATCCGCTTCTTGCCGGTCCCGACCTCGATGATGCGCTTGACGAAGATGCCGGGGGTGTGGATGTGGTCCGGGTCGATCTCGCCGGCCGGCACCAGATGCTCGACCTCGGCGACGGTGACCTTCGCGGCGGTCGCCATCATCGGGTTAAAGTTGCGCGCGGTCTTGCGGTAGACGAGGTTGCCGGCGGTGTCGCCCTTCCAGGCGTGCACGATGGCGACGTCGGCGAACAGGCCGCGTTCCATGATGTACTTCTCGCCGTCGAATTCCTTCACTTCCTTGCCTTCGGCGATCAGCGTGCCGACGCCCGTTTTTGTGTAGAAGGCCGGGATGCCCGCGCCGCCGGCGCGGATGCGCTCGGCCAGCGTGCCCTGCGGGTTGAACTCGAGCTCGAGCTCGCCGGCGAGATATTGCTGCGCGAACAGCTTGTTCTCGCCGACATAGGACGAGATCATCTTCTTGATCTGGCGCGTCTCCAGGAGCCGGCTGAGGCCGATCCCGTCGACGCCGGCATTGTTGGAGACGACCGTGAGGCCCTTGACGCCGGATTCGCGGATCGCGTCCGACAGGGTCTCGGCGATGCCGCAGAGGCCGAAGCCGCCCGACATGATCATGATGCCGTCCTTGAGGAGACCATCGAGTGCCGATTTGGCGTCGGGATAAACCTTGTTCATGCAATGAATACCTGATGGAGGGCGCGGAACGGCTCTGTCCAGCGGATTATTAGGCGAAATCTTCGCAATGCGTCAATCACGGCGCCGGTGCGGCGACGGGCGGCGGCCTGCGACATCAACATGGCCTTGAAAGCGTCAAGAAAACCCTTCAAGTTGCGTGGGTTGGCAGGGGCCTCCGGAGCGAGCCCGCTGTGTTCGACGACGACCCGACAAAACTCAACCCGACCCGGATATGTCATTGACGATGGCCCAAGGAATTAAGCGCCTGGGGATGCCGATCGCGGCGCTTTTCGGCCTGGCGCTCGTCGGGCTGGTCGGAACGTCGTGGTTCCTTAACCGGGACGCGCTGCGGAGCGCGGTGGAAGCGCAGATTCGCGCCGTGACCGGGCTCGAGCTGGTGGTCAACGGCCCGATCGACGTTTCGGTGTTTCCCGGCAGCTATGTCTCCTTCCATAATGTCGGGCTGAAGGGCGCCGATACCATTGGTCCTGCCCTGCAGGTCGACGTGCTGACCGCCAATCTGCGTCTGCTGCCGTTGTTGCTGCGGCGGTTCGAGATTGCCGACGTCATGATGCTCCGCCCGCATATCCGTGTGGTCCGCGACAGCGCCGGCGATAGCAACTGGACCCCGTTCGTCGAGACCATCGCCAAGACGATGACGCCCGGCGCCGAAAACCAGGTGTCGTTCTCCGAAATCCGGATCCAGGACGGCGAGCTGAATTACCAGGATGGCACCAACAATATCTCCGAGCAGCTCGGCGATATCGACCTGTCGCTGGCCTGGCCGTCGATCTCGCGCTCGTTTGCCGCAACCGGCCAGTTCGACTGGCGCGGCGAGCGCGTCGACGGCTCGATCAGCGCCAGCGATTTCGTCGCGCTGCTGTCGGGCGATCGTTCCGGCCTCAAGGCGCGGCTGGCCAGCGCACCGCTGAAGGTTGCGTTCGACGGAACCGTCGCCAACCGCACCAGCCTGATGATGGAAGGCACCGCCACCATGGACTCACCGTCGCTGCGCAACGCGCTGCGCTGGATGGGACAGGCGCCGCCCGGCGGCGGTGGCGGCTTCGGCCGGTTCGCACTGAAGGC
>DASVOL010000611.1:0-5417 GCA_036383375.1 Bradyrhizobium sp.
CAGTCGGCGTCGGTCGCGACCTTCATGGCGATCAACGGCAACGGCTTCTTCGCGGTGCAAAAGCCGGGCAGCTTCACCGACGGCTCGCCGGTGTTCGACGGCGTCGACCGCTACACCCGCCGCGGCGATTTCCAGCTCAACAAGGATGGCTATCTGGTCAACGGCGCCGGCTATTATCTCGAGGGCGTGCCGATCGACCCGACCACCGGCAACCCGTCGGGCTCCTCGCCGCAGGTGCTGCGGTTCAAGAACGACTTCCTGCCGGCGCAGCAGACCACCAAGATCGACTACCGCGCCAACCTCGCGTCCTATCCGCTGACCACGGCGCACGACACCTCGGTCCCCGGTTCGGAGCTGATCCGGCCGGGCGCGTTCAGCGCCGGACATAACCCGCTGGTGCTGGGCACGCCGGCCGCGCCGTATACCGATTCATCGGTCACGGGCACCGCGCAGAACAACAAGGCGACGCCGTCGGTCGCCAATACCGCAGCGACCCTGCTTTCGGGCGCGGCGGGCAGCGATTCGATCAATGCCAGCTTCAGCGCCGGCTCTGCCGGCCCGCCGGCCGTGCCGGCCGATACGATCACGGTCAACGGCACCGTCATCACCTTCGTGGCGTCGGGCGCGACCGGCAACCAGCTCAACGTCACCGACAGCATCGGGACGCTGCTCGCCAAGATCGACTCGATCACCGGCACCGCGACGCCATCGACGATCAGCGGCGGCAAGATCACCCTGCATTCGGGCACGGCGGCCGACCTCAACGTGACCAGCTCGAACTCGACCGCGCTTGCGGCGCTCGGCTTCACCGGCTCGGCGGTTGCGACCCGCGGCGGCGGCGGCACGGTGGGCACCGGCCAGGTCGTCGGCAACGACAACTCGACCTTCCTGAACGAATCCGTGTCGGGCGGCGCCGTCACCGCCTACGACGTATCGGGCGCGCCAGTGAACCTGCAGTTCCGCTGGGCCAAGACCGACAGTTCCTCGCTGGGCTCCGGGCATACCGATAGCTGGAACCTGTTCTATCAGGTCAATCCCAACGCGACCGGCACGCAGGTCTCCTGGCAGAACGCCAACATCAACTTCACTTTCGGGGCGAACGGCCAGATGTCGCCGGCGATCTCCTCGGTCGCGCTCAACAATGCCGTCGTCAACGGCGTGTCGCTCGGCAGCCCGGTGATCAATTTCGGCTCCGGTGGCGTGACCCAGTTCGCGGACGCCAACGGCAACGTCCAGGTCAACCAGATCCAGCAGGACGGTTTCCCGGCCGGCCAGCTGCAATCGGTCAGCGTCTCGACCAACGGCCGCATCGTCGGCAATTACACCAACGGCCGCAACATCGACCTCGCCGAAATCTCGGTGGCGACCTTCAACGGCACCAACTTCCTCAAGCGCATCGACGGCGGTGCGTTCGAGGCGACCGACGAGTCCGGCGCGGCGTTGTTCGGCAAGGCCGGCACCATCGTCGGTTCGTCGCTCGAGAGCTCGAACACCGATATTGCCGACGAGTTCACCAAGCTGATCGTGACCCAGCAGGCCTATTCGGCCAACACCAAGGTGATCACGACGACCAATTCGATGGTGCAGGATCTCTTGAACGTCGTGCGCTGATCGCATCGATGATGCGCGTGTGAAGCAGTAGAGGCGAGTACACATCATGGGTTTGAGCCAAGCCCTATCCACCGCGATGTCGGGCCTGCGCGCCACGCAGGCCTCGCTCTCGCTCGTGTCGTCGAACGTCGCCAACGCGGAGACGCCCGGCTACGTCAGGAAGACGCTCAACCAGGATACCGGCACCACCGGCCAGTTCGGATCGAGCGTCCTCATCACCGGCGTCAACCGCCAGCTCGACGAATTCCTGCAGACCCAGCTTCGCACCGAGACGTCGGGCGCGTCCTACGCCGACGTCCGCTCGAGCTTCCTTGCCAATCTGCAGGGCGTCTACGGCAATCCCGACTCCACCGGCACGATCGAGGACGCCTACAACAAGTTCCTGACCGCAGTGCAGGGGCTGTCGACCAGCCCGGACTCGCAGTCGGCCCGCATCGGCGTCGTCAATGCCGCGCAATCGTTGGCGCAGCAGCTCAACGCGACCTCGCAGGGAATCCAGACGCTGCGCGCCAACGCAGAAGCCGGCATCAGCGACTCCGTCAGCACCGCCAACAATGCGTTGCAGCAGATCGCGCGCCTCAATGTCCAGCTGCAGGCCACCGGCGGCACGCAGGACGCCTCGACCGCGGCGCTACTCGATCAGCGCGATCGCTATGTCACCCAGCTTTCGCAGCTGATGGACATCCGCACTGTCACCAACAGCCAGAACCAGGTGACCGTGTTCACCAATTCCGGCGTGCAGCTGGTCGGCACCGAGGCGGCGACGCTCAGCTTCAACGCCCAGGGCACGATGACGCCCAACACGCTGTACAATACCGACCCGACCAAGAGCACCGTCGGCACCATCACCATCAATTTCCCGCATGGCGGCACCTATGACATGGTGTCGACCAACTCGATCCGGTCAGGCAAGATCGCCGCCTATCTCGAGCTGCGCGACAACACGCTGGCCCAGGCCCAGACGCAAATCGACCAGTTCGCCGCCGCGATGTCGAGCGCGCTGTCGGACAAGACGACGGCCGGCACCGCGGCGACTGCGGGAGCGCAGTCCGGCTTCGACCTCGATCTTTCGGGGCTGCAGAGCGGCAACACCATCCACGTCTCCTACAAGGACAACGCCACCGGCATCACGCACAATCTGTCGCTCGTCCGCGTCGACGATCCGAGCGTGCTGCCGCTCAGCAACACCGCGACCGTCGATCCGAACGACGAGGTGCTGGGCGTGGATTTCTCCGGCGGCATGAGCTCGGTGCTGTCGCAGCTCAACGGCGCGCTCGGCGGAACCGGCCTGCAATTCTCCAATCCCTCCGGGTCGACGCTGCGCGTGCTCGACGACGGCGCCGCCAACAAGGCCGACGTGACCTCGGCATCGGTCACCTCAACGGTTTCGTCGCTGACGTCGGGCGATCCGCAGCTTCCGCTGTTCACCGACAATGGCGGACTCTACACCGGCGCGATCACCGCGAACGGTTCGCAGTCGACCGGCCTTGCCGCACGCATCAGCGTCAACACCGCCCTGGTCGGCGATCCCTCGCGCATGGTCGTGTACGCGACCAATCCGCAGACGCCGGCCGGCGACACCACGCGCGCGAACCTCATTCTGAACCAGCTGTCGAACGCATCGTACAGCTATTCGCCGAAGACCGGCCTCGGCACGTCGGGTGCGCCGTTCACCGGCACGCTGTTGAACTTCGCCAGGCAGTTCATCAGCCAGCAGGGCGAATCGGCGACGGCCGCCAAGCAACTGGCCGACGGTCAGGACGTCGTGCTGAATACGCTGCAGAGCAAGATGGACTCGACCTCCGGCGTCAACATGGACGATGAGATGGCGCATCTGCTGTCGCTGCAGAACGCCTATTCCGCCAATGCGCGCGTGATGTCGTCGATCAAGCAGATGTACGACGCGCTGCTGCAGCTCACGTGAGGGTAACATGTCGATCGACGGCGTAAGCGGCAGAACTTCCTATATCGGCACCACGATCCTCAACCTGCGCAGTCAGCTCAATGACCTGACGACGCAGCTTGCGACCGGCAAGGTGTCGACGACCTATGCGGGGCAGGGGCTCGATCGCGGCTTTGCGCTCAGCTTGCGTGCCCAGATCAGCAGCATCAACGCGTTCTCGGACACGGCCACCAACCTCAACACGCGCCTTGGTGTCGCCAACCTCACACTGCAGGGGCTGTCCGACGTCGGGAGCCAGGTGAAGAACGCCGCGACGACCGCGACGCTGACGCTCAACAACAGCGGGCAGACGTCGGGCCAGATCACGGCGCAGGCCGCGTTCTCCAATGCGGTCGCGATGCTGAACAGCCAATCCGGCGACCGCTATCTGTTCTCCGGCCGTGCGATGGATACGCCGGCCACGGTGTCGGCCGACACCATGTTGAAGGGCACCGCAACCCAGGCCGGCCTCACCCAACTCATCAATGAGCGCAAGCAGGCCGATCAGGGCACCGGTTTGATGGGGCGACTGAGTGTCTCGTCGCCGCCGGCGACCACGACGGTGACCAGCGTCGCCGAGGACGGCTCGCCGTTCGGCCTCAAGCTGCTGTCGGTGCAATCGTCGTTGACCGGCGCCACCGTGACCCAGCCGGCCGGCACGCCGAAGTCCACCTCGGTCGATCTCGGTGCCGTCAATCCGAAGGATGGCGACAAGATCAAGTTCAACTTCACGCTGCCTGATGGTACGACCGATGCGATTGAGCTCACGGCAACGACCACGAACCCGCCGCCGGCCGGCTCGTTCCTGATCGGTGCCGACACCACGGCGACGACGGCCAACCTTCAGTCGACGCTGACCTCGTCCATCAAGACGCTGAGCGACACGTCGCTGGTTGCGGCCTCGGCGGTCGCTGCGTCCAACAACTTCTTCAACCCGGTCGCGACCGTCGCGGGCGCTGCCGTCAACAACCAGAACACGCCGCCGGCGCCGATCAGCGGCGCCACCGCCCTCTCGGGTGCAGCCGGCACCGACTCGCTGTCGACGAGCTTTGCGGCCGGCGACACCATCACGGTCAACGGAACCCCGATCACCTTCGTCGCCTCGGGCGCCACCGGCAACCAGCTCAACATCACCGACAGCGTGCAGACGCTGATGGCGAAGATCGACCAGGTCAGCGGCACCAAGAACGCATCGACCATCAGCAATGGCGCGATCACGCTTCACGGCGCGGATGGTCAAAACTTCTCGATCTCGAGCTCGAATGCGGCCGCGCTAGGTGCGCTCGGCATAGCCAACAACACGACGGCGACCCCGGCGCCGCTCAGGGTAGGGGGACCGCCGTTCGACACGGCAACCAACCTGGTCGCGGGTACGCCCGATAACACCGTGTACTGGTACACCGGCGAGAACGGTCCGGGATCGGCGCGCGGCACGGCCGTCGCGCAGGTCGATCAGTCGATCACCGTGCAGTACGGCGCACGGGCCAACGAACAGGCGTTCCGCTATTTGCTGCAGAATGTCGCGGTGTATGCGGCGGTCACCACCAACGCCAGCAACCCGAATGCGAGCGCGCAGGTGACGGCACTCGCGCAGCGCGTCGGTGCGAACCTCGCGCCGCAGAACGGCCAGCAGCAGATCCAGGACGTGCAGGCCGAGTTCGCCGGTGCGCAGACGGCGACCAAGGCGGCCACCGATCGTCAGACCCAGCTCAAGAACATGGCGGAGACGATGCTCGACTCGGTCGAGGGCGTCAATCAGGACGAGGTTGCGACCAAGATCCTGGCGTTGCAGACCAGCCTGCAGGCGTCGTATCAGACGACGTCGATGCTGTATCAGACCACGCTGCTGAAATATCTGCCGGTC
>DASVOL010000612.1:0-2060 GCA_036383375.1 Bradyrhizobium sp.
GGCTATACGGGCCTTGCGGCGGTCGGCGGTGAGCCTGATCTGCGCAAGGGCCTGCCGAACTGCCAGACCTCGAGCTTGCGGGCCTGCAAGGAGCTCGAAGGCGGAGAAAGCCCGAGCGGACCGGTCGTCCACGATCCGCGGATCAAGGCCGCGATCATCGTCGATCCTTTTCCTGTGCTGTTCTTTGCGGCCGAGAATCTGAAAGCCGCGACGATCCCGATTCAATTGTGGAGCTCGGACCCCGCGCAGAATGGCGACGGTCTCTCCGGCTGTTGTGCGGCTGTCATCAATGACAGGCTTCCGTCCAAGCCGGAGTTTCACCTGGTGAAGGACGCAAAGCACTTCTCCTTCCTCGCGACCTGCACGCCGGCGGAGACAGCGAAGATGGCCGCCATCTGCACCGACGCGCCGGGGTTCGATCGCGCCGCCTTTCATCAGCGCTTTCACGCCGCGGCCATCGCGTTCTTCAGAACGCATTTGGGCGAGACCGGGACGCGATAGCTTCGTAGCGTGGGTTAGCCGGAGGCGTAACCCGCCATTGTCGCTCCAAATCGGCCTGTCGACTGAAGGGAGACCAGCGGTGGGTTACGCTTCGCTAACCCACCCTACGCAACTGCCGATCCGCATTCTACACCCCGAGCTTGTCCCGCACTCGCCCGGTCAGCACCGCCGTGGTGACGCCGACGCGCCAGAACGCGTGCATCGGGATCGGCTTGATGCCGGTCACGGGCATGTCGATCACGGCCTTGGGACCCCCGATCAGGCGGCGGGCGAGTTGTGCGCCCATCGCGGTCGAGAGCGCGACGCCGCGGCCGTTGCAGCCGAGCGAGATCAGCAGATTCTCCGCGGGCGCGTGGACATGCGGATAGTGATCGGCGGTGATGGCGAGCCGGCTGTTCCAGCCATGGGTCCAGTTGACGCCCCTGAGCTGTGGCCACAGCCGCTCGGCGTAGCGGATCAGATAGGCGACGTCGGTCGGCTTGCTGATCCAGCGCATCGGGCCGCGGCCGCCCATCAGCAGCCGGTTGTGCTGGTCGATACGGTAATAGACCGTGATGTGGCCGCTCTCGTAGAGCACCGGACGCGTCGGCATGATCGAACGCGCGACCTCGTCGGACAGCGGCGCGGTCGCCGCGATCGACGAGAATACCGGCACGATGGTGCGGCGGAGCGCGGGCCAGAGATCATCGGTGAAGCCATTGGTCGCGAGCAGCACCTTGTCGGCATGCACGATCGCGCGCGGGGTTTCGATCCGCCAGCGGTTGCCGTCACGGCGCAGCGACAGCGCCGGCGTCTCGCCATGGACGGCAACGCCGGCGCCGATCGCGGCGCGCGCCAGGCCGCGCGCGTAACTCAGCGGATGCAGGTCGCCGCCGCGCGCATCGAGCATCGCGCAGAGGTAACGGTCGCTGCCGGTCATGTCACGCATCTCGGCGGCGTTGAGCAGTTTCACCGGCATGCCGCGCCGGATGCATTGCTTCGCAGTCGTCTCGATCGCCGCCACACTGGCCTCATTGTAGGCGGCGCGCAGCGTGCCGTTCTGCCGCGCCTCGCAGGGAATCTGGTAGCGGCGGATCAGATCGTGAGTGAAGTTGGTGGTGCCGTAGGAGAATTCGATCATGCGGCGGCCGAGATCGGCGCCGAAATCCTGCTCGATCTGATCCGGATCGTGCTTCAGCCCGGGATTGGTCTGCCCGCCATTGTTGCCGGAGGCGCCCCAGCCCGGCTCCTGCGCCTCCAGCACGGTCGCAAGCACGCCCTGCTCGGCGAGATGCAGCGCAGTCGACAGGCCGGTGAAGCCGCCGCCGATGATCGCGACCGGCACGCTCTTGTCTGATGTCAGCGGCGGCGTCGGCGTCGCCTCCACCGCGGTGTCGGCGTAGAGACTCGGTGGCAGAGGAAGGCGGGTGGGCGCGTTCATTTGCAGGTGACCTGATCACAACGGATGCAGCACGCGGCGCAGGAAATCCTGGGTGCGCGGGTGCTGCGGTTGGTTGAGGACGGATTTGGCGGCGCCCTGCTCGACGATGACGCCGCCGTCGATGAACAGCACGCGGTCG
>DASVOL010000613.1:0-2115 GCA_036383375.1 Bradyrhizobium sp.
AAGTCGAAGGACGCCAAGAAGGTCATCACGGTCCGTACCTCGACCTTCGCCGCAGCCGGTGAAGGCGGCAGCGCCGCGATCGAGAACGCCGCAGCGGCCGCCGATCCTGGCCTGTCGACGTTCGTCGGCGAGGAAGTCGCCAAGAGCGACCGTCCGGAGCTGACCTCGGCCAAGATCATCGTCTCCGGCGGCCGCGCCATGCAGAGCCGCGAGAACTTCGCCAAGTACATCGAGCCGCTCGCCGACAAGCTCGGCGCCGGTGTCGGCGCCTCGCGCGCCGCGGTCGATGCCGGCTATGCGCCGAACGACTGGCAGGTCGGCCAGACCGGCAAGGTGGTGGCCCCGGAACTCTATGTCGCGGTCGGCATCTCCGGCGCGATCCAGCATCTGGCCGGCATGAAGGACTCCAAGGTGATCGTCGCCATCAACAAGGATGAGGATGCGCCGATCTTCCAGGTCGCCGATTACGGCCGGGTCGCGGACCTCTACCAGGCGGTTCCGGAGCTGACCGAAGCGCTCGGCAAGCTCGGAAAGTAAGCGACAAGACACCGGCCGGGTGGCTAAGCTCCGGCCGGTGTTGTTATTTTCGAGGCAATGATCCGGAAACGTTTTTCCGGAAGGATCATGCCCGACAGGGGAAGTGGGATCGGGGTGCGATTGCCTGCAATCACATCATGGTCCCGGGAAACGTTTTCCGGCGGATTGGGCAACCCGGAAGGCTTCACTTCGGGTATCGTTGGAATTGGGCAGGCGCGACATGCGCGCCGTTCCGGTGGATGACAAGATGACGGTGGCAATCAAAAAGGTCGGCGTGATCGGTTCGGGCCAGATGGGCAATGGCATTGCCCATGTGGCGGCGCTGGCCGGTTTCGACGTGGTGCTCAATGACGTCTCCGCGGACCGGCTGAAGTCGGCGCTGGCGACCATCAACGGCAATCTGACCCGCCAGGTCGCCAAGAAGGCGATCAGCGAAAGCGAGCGCAAGCAGGCGCTCGACCGCATCGCCTCCGCCGAGACCATCGATGCGCTGGCCGATTGCGATCTCGTGATCGAGACCGCGGTCGAGAAGGAAGAGACCAAGCGCAAGATATTCCACGACGTCTGCGCGGTGCTGAAGCCGGAAGCGATCGTCGCGACCAACTCGTCGTCGATCTCGATCACACGGCTCGCCGCTTCGACGGATCGCCCGGAGAAATTCATCGGCATTCATTTCATGAATCCGGTGCCGGCGATGGAGCTGGTTGAGCTGATCCGCGGCATCGCCACTGACGATGTGACCTTCGACACCGCCAAGGCGTTCGTCGCCAAGCTCGGCAAGCAGGTCGCGGTGTCGGAAGATTTCCCCGCCTTCATCGTCAACCGCATTCTGCTGCCGATGATCAACGAGGCGATCTACACGCTGTATGAAGGCGTCGGCAACGTCGAGGCGATCGATGCCGCGATGAAACTCGGCGCGCACCATCCGATGGGCCCGCTCGAGCTCGCCGATTTCATCGGCCTCGACACCTGCCTGTCGATCATGCAGGTGCTGCACGAGGGGCTGGCCGATTCCAAGTACCGGCCGTGCCCGCTGCTGGTGAAATATGTCGAGGCCGGTTGGCTCGGACGCAAGAGCCAGCGCGGCTTCTACGACTACCGCGGCGACAAGCCGGTCCCGACGCGGTAATTCACGCTCTCGTTTCAGGTCAGTGCCCGCAACAGCGCCAGCGTCGGGGGCACGAGACCGATAATGACAGTCACACCCGTTCCAAGTCCGACCAGATGCGCTGTCAGCGCGAGGCGCTGGCTTTGCCCGCGCGCCGTCATTGCAGTGCCTCGCAGGCGCGCTTCAACCGCGTTGCGGCTTGCTCGATGATCGATGACGGATTGGCGAAGCTGATGCGGATATAGGGCGACAGCCCGAGATCCTCGCCGGGAAACACCACCAGATCGGCTTGTTCAAGCAGATAGGCCGCAAAATCGCGGTCGGTCGCGATCAGCTTGCCGTCGGGCGCGCGCTTGCCGATCACGCCGGCGCAACTCACCAGCAGATAGAACGTGCCTTCGGGCGGCGTGCAAGAGAGCCCGCTGCATCCGTTCAAAAGTTCGGCAAAGCGGTCACGCCTCGCGCGAAGG
>DASVOL010000614.1:0-5781 GCA_036383375.1 Bradyrhizobium sp.
CCCGGCAGCACGGCCTGGACGCGAATGTTCTTGTCCTTCAGCTCGTGCTGCAGCGAGTGGGTCAGCGCGAGCACGAAGGCCTTGCTGCCGCCGTAGACGCCGTTGAGCAGTTCCGGCTGGACGCCGACGACCGAGGCGATGTTGATGATGGTGCCGCCGCCGCGCGCGACAAATCCCGGCACCGCCGCATAAGTCAGGCGCATCAGCGCGTCGACATTGAGCGCGATCATGTCGCTCATCTTGTCGACATCGGATGCGAGCAGCGGCGCGGTGGCGCCGACGCCGGCGTTGTTCACCAGCACGCTGATGCCTTGGTTGCTGCGCAGAATGGATTCGATCCGTGCGACATCGCCGCGCTTGGCGAGGTCGGCGGCGACGATCTCGATCGATCGGCCTGTCTCCGTCGCGAGACGCTTGGCGAGCCCGTCGAGGCGCTCACGGTTGCGTGCAACGAGGATCAGATCGTAGCCACGCCGTGCGAGCCGGTCCGCGTAGATGGCACCGATTCCGGACGACGCACCGGTAACGAGCGCCGTGCCCTTGGCTGACTTGGTCATGTTGGTCTCCTGTTTGACCTGAACGGCCGGACTTGGCCGTTGCCCAGGTTCTACAGGCCCCCTTGCATGTCTCAAATGTCATATATACACCTTTTTAGGACACATACTGCGGTTGGAGAGTTCCATGCAGGAGATCGGCTTCGTCGTCTTCCCGGAGTTCCAGGTGATGGGCTTCAGCGCCATCACCGCCTTCGAGGTCGCCAATTTGATCGCAGGCGCGCCCTTCTATGAGGTCACGCTGCTGTCGGAGAACGGCGGCCCGGTGCGGTCCTCCGCCGGCTTCAACGTCGAAACCGAAGCCTTCGGCGAGCGCAGCTTCGACACGGTATTCATCGGCGCCGGCCACGAGCTTCATCCGGCATCTCCGAAACTGATCGACTACATGCGGCGCGCCATGACGACATCGCAGCGCATCGCCGCGCCCTGTATCGGTGCCTTCTCACTGGCTGAAGCCGGCCTGCTCGACGGCCGGCGCGTCTCGACGCACTGGCAATTTGCTCCGGAGTTGCAGGCTCGATTTCCCGGCCTCAAGGTCGAGCAGGATCGCATCTATATCGTCGACGGGCCGATCTGGACCTCGGCCGGCATGACCGCGACGATCGATCTGGCGCTGGCGATGATCGAGCATGATCTGGGCGTCGAGGTCGCCCGTTCGGTGGCGCGCAAGCTCGTCGTCTATCATCGCCGCACCGGCGGACAGTCGCAGTTTTCAGCTCTGCTCGAACTCGACCCGAAATCCGACCGCATCCAGAACGCCCTCCACTACGCCAAGGCGCATCTGCGCAACGAGCTCTCGGTCGAGGAATTGGCCGAGGTGGCGCGGCTCAGTCCGCGCCAGTTCAGCCGCGCCTTCCGCGCCGAGACCGGCCAGTCGCCCGCCAAGGCGATCGAGCAGCTCCGGGTCGAGGCGGCCCGCGAATTGATCGGCGACGGCCGCCATTCGATGGACGAAATTGCCGGCGAGACCGGCTTTGCCGATCGGGAACGGATGCGGCGGGCGTTCCTGCGGGTGCTGGGCCAGCCGCCCCAGACCATCCGCCGGCACGCGCGGGCCGCGGCCAAGACCGCGGCCTGAGGGCCAATCCAGGCCAAAATCGCGCCAAACCCTTCATTTTTGGCCGGTTTTTGCCCTGCTTTACCTTGACTCCGCGTCGCTAGCGGCTATAAGTCCGCCCATCCGGCGCGGGGATTTCTCGCGCCGATCGTTTTTGTGCGATCCAGTTTGGGAATTCATTCCCTTCGCGCGAAACACATAACCCATAGCGACTGAACAAAAAGCCGACCCGGGCGATCCGTCCGAGGCCGGAACCGAACACGAAGGAATCAAACGATGTTCGCAGTCATCAAAACCGGCGGCCGGCAGTACCGTGTCGTTCCGAATGATGTACTCGAGATTGGCAAGATCGCCGGCGATGTCGGCACGATCGTGCAGCTAGGCGAAGTTCTGGTGCTCGGCGGTGACACGCCGGTGCTGGGAACGCCCACCGTGGCAGGCGCCACCGTTGCGGCCGAAGTGCTGCAGCACAAGCGCGGCGCCAAGGTGATCGCGTTCAAGAAGCGTCGCCGCAAGAATTCACGCCGCAAGCGCGGCTATCGCGACGAGCTCACGGTGCTTCGCATCACCGAGATCCTCGCCGATAACGCCAAGCCGACCGTCGGCCCGCGGCCGAAGAAGGAAAAGGTCGCAGCGCCCGCCGATGTTGATGGCGAGGACGCAGCACCGAAGGCGGCCAAGAAGAAGGCGCCCGCAAAGGCACCGGCCGCGAAGAAGGCTCCGGCCAAGAAGGCCGCTGCCAAGAGCGAGAAGAAGTGATCGTCGCGCATTCAGATTTGAAGCGTGACAAAACGTGAAATGATTCCGTCAAGGAATTGATCTAGAGATCAAAGCGAAGTCGGAGACGAGCTATGGCTCATAAAAAAGCAGGCGGTTCATCGCGCAACGGACGTGATTCCAAGGGCAAGCGCCTTGGCATCAAGGCGTTCGGTGGCGAGCGCGTGATCCCCGGAAACATCATCGCGCGTCAGCGCGGCACCACCTGGCATCCTGGCCTTAATGTCGGCATGGGCACCGATCATACTCTCTTCGCCAAGGTCGAGGGTCATGTCGAGTTCCGTGCCAAAGCCAATGGCCGCACATTCATCTCGGTTATTCCGATGGCAGAAGCGGCCGAGTAGACGGTGGACACACATGAGTCCGCCGGGTCCTGTTGAACCGGCGGAGTCACAAAGGGCTCTAAGGGGAGGCGGGATGACCGGCCTCCCCTTTTCGTTGCGCGCGATCCGGTTCGACCGCGCGTGACGTTCCAAGCGTTGCGTACCGATTGTCGCATCACAGGAGCTCGACATGTTGCAGGACATCCCGACGCCGACCTTGCGCGAGGCAAGAGCTTGCGTCCTCGAGACCGAACGGCTGACCTTGCGCAAGCCGACGCTCGCGGACGTAAAAGCCATCGCACGCCTCGCCAATGACCGCCGCATCGCGGAGAACACCCGCCGCCTGCCGCATCCCTATACCCAGGACGACGCCATCGACTTCGTGCGCGCGCTCGGCGCCGGCGGACGCGAAACCGTTTTCCTGATCGAGAACAATCACACGCCGATCGGCATGGTCGGCATTGACTGGCGCGACGAGACCGCGGCCGAACTCGGCTACTGGCTCGGCGTCGACCATTGGGGCCAGGGTTTTGGCACCGAGGCCGCGCGCGCCGTGATCGATTATTTCTTCGAGGAGTTCGATCTCGACCAGCTGATCGCGGGCGCCCGCGTCGTCAATCCGTCGTCGCGCAACATCCTCGAGAAGTGCGGCTTCCAGTGGAGCGGCGTCGAGCTGCACCGCTTCGAGGCGCTGGGCTCATCGAGCCCGGTCGATGCCTTCCGGCTGTCGCGCGGCGTCTGGGCTTCGCTGAAGAGCTGGAACAACTCGACCCGGCGACGGAGCTGAGGCTCGATCCACAACAACGGTCGTCGTCCCCGCGAACGCGGGGACCCATAACCACAAATGGTCATTGTTCGGCCGAGCTGCGGCTCCAGCGTAGGTGACGACAAGCATCGGTGGTTATGGGTCCCTGCTTTCGCAGGGACGACAGTTGTTATGCGGGTGTGCCTTTACCCGCCCTACGCCCGCTTCACCCTCCCCTGGAGGGGGAGGGTCGACGCGAATGCAATGAGCGGCGGGGTGGGGTGAAGGTCTCTCCCCATCCAACAGTACCCGAGCGGAGAGACCTTCACCCCACCCCGTCTCACATTTCGCTGCGCTCAATGTGATCCGACCCTCCCCCTCCAGGGGAGGGTAAGAATCACGCCGGCGGATTGACCGTGGAGTCGGCGCGTCCGAGCTGCTGCTCACGCACGAAGATGTACAGGCCGGCCGCGATGATGATTGCGGCGCCGATGATCGTGGCCCAGGACGGCACGTCGCCGAACACCACGAAGCCGAAGATCACCGCCCAGACGATCATCGAATACTGGTATGGCACCACCACGCTCGCCGGCGCGAGTTTCAGCGAGCGGTTCACGCACAGCAGCGCCGCGACCGAGATGATGCCGGCGGTGAAGAACAGCACGAGGCTGCCGGCCGATGGCGTCACCCAGCCGATCGGCGAGAGCACGAGGCCCAGGATGAAGGTGCCGACGAATTGCGACGTCGCCAGCACGATATCGGGCGTCGCGCGCAGCGAGCGCGTGATCAGCATCAGCACCGCAAACGACAGGCTGCCGCCGAGCGCGATCATCGCCGGCCAGCTGATGGTCTGTGCCGACGGCCTCAGCGCGATCAGCACCCCGCAGAAGCCGACCAGGATCGCGGTCCAGCGCCGCCAGCCGATATGCTCGCCGAGCACGAGGCCCGACATCGCGGTGACGAAGATCGGTCCGGCCAGATAGTAGGTGATGACGTCGGCGAGCGGCAGATAGACGGTTGCGAGGAAGAACGCCGCGACCTCCAGCGTCGACAGCGTGACGCGCAGCAATTGCAGCCACGGACGCTCCAGATGCAGGAAATCCGCACGCCGCTTCCACACGATCGGCAGCAGCACGAGCAGCGCCGCGCAGGCGCGCAGCCACAGCAATTGCCCGACCGAATAGGTGGCGACGAGGAATTTGCCCATCGCGTCGCCGAACGAGAACATGAAGATCGACAGCAGCATCAGGCCAATGCCGGCAAGCCGCGCCGATCGATCGTCGTAGGAGGACAGTTTTGCGAACAGGCTCATGGAGGAATTCCCGGGTCGTCCGGTTTAAGAGCCGTGGCTGCCCGGGACAAGCCCGACCATGACGAATTGAACGGAGACGAATTGAACGGATTGCCGCACCTGCATCGCTGCGATACCGGTAGGCCATCCCGGCAACAAAAAGAGCAGGAAACGCCGCATGAGCGAATTCGACCCCACCCAGCATCGCATGGTCCCCGCGCAGCGCTGGTTCGAGGATTTCGTGCTCGGCGAGCGCTTCGTGATTCCGAGCCGGACCCAGACCTCGGCGGTATTCGCCGCATTCCAGACCGCCAGCGGCGACACCCATCCGATCCATTACGACGTCGAATATTGCCGCACGCGCGGCATGCCGGATCTGCTCGCGCACGGCTTCCAGACCCTGGTGCACACCGCGCCCGGCGCCGGGCTGTTTCCCTATGTCGTGGAGGAGTCGCTGGTCGGCTTCCTGGAACAATCGAGCAAGTTCCTGAAGCCGGTCTATGCCGGCGATACCATCTACCCCGCGCTGGAGGTGATCGAGCTCGTCCCGGGTAGGACCACCGGCGTCGTGACACTGCGCTCGACCGTGCACAACCAGCGCCGCGAGCTGGTGCTGGAGGGGATGCAGAAATTCCTGGTGCGGCGTCGGCCCAGCTAGCGGCAGGGCCGTAAAAAGGCCCGAAAATTAAGGCTTTTCGCCGAAGTCAGGGCCTTTCCGGGTTGCCGCCGCGGCCACCCTGCCCTAACTAGTGAAAATCATGAAATTCCTCGATGAAGCCAAGGTCTATATTCGCTCCGGCGACGGCGGCAACGGCTGCGTCGCGTTCCGGCGCGAGAAGTTCATCGAGTTCGGCGGCCCCTCCGGCGGCAATGGCGGCCGCGGCGGCGACGTGATCATCGAGGCCGTCGACGGCCTGAACACGCTGATCGACTACCGCTACCAGCAGCACTTCAAGGCGCCGAAAGGCACCAACGGCATGGGCAAGGATCGCCATGGCGCCAACGGCAAGTCGATCGTGCTGAAAGTGCCGGTC
>DASVOL010000615.1:0-11400 GCA_036383375.1 Bradyrhizobium sp.
GCGCTGCTGCTTGGCATCGCGAACTGGTTTCTGTTCCTGGATCACGTTCCGCACAACGTCGTCAGCGCGCTGACCATGCGCAATTTCGGCTTTAGCGGCGCGACCGACCTTTTTGTATTCATCGGCGGCTATGCGGTGACGCTCATCTACGCCCGGATGACGCTGGAACGCGGATTCGTGGTGGCAGCCACCCGGATCTTCAAGCGCGTATGGCAGCTTTATGCTGCCTACATCGTCCTGTTCGTGATCTATGTCGAGTTGATCAGCTATGTCGCCACGCGAACCGCGGCACCCGAGATCATCAGCGAGTTCAATATCACCGGCTTTATCGACCACCCGGTCCGGACGCTGATCTACGGTCTGTTCCTGCAGGCCAAGCCGCTCAATCTCGACGTGCTGCAGCTCATCATCGCCCTGATGGCCTTTCACCCGATCGTCGTATTCGGACTGCTGTACGTACCGAACGCGACCCTTCTCGCTTCCGTAGCGCTCTACGCCACCGCCCGGGTCCTGGACTGGAACCTGACATCATATCCGTATGGAGCCTGGTATCTTAATCCGTTCTGCTGGCAATTGCTGTTCGTGATGGGCGGCTGGCTCGCGCTCGTCGGCACGCGATACGCACCAGAGATCCGCGCGATGCAGGCCATTGCCGCGCTCCGCGCCATGGCGTTGCTGTATCTGCTGTTCGCGCTGACGATCGTCTCCAGCAGCGATATCCCGGCACTCGCCCAAATGATGCCGAGCGGACTGAGCGACATGCTGCTGCAGAACGACCGGGAGGATGTTGCGCCTCACCGCATCCTGCATTTCCTGACCCTGACGTTCCTGTTTACCTGGTTGGTGCCGCGCGACTGGGGATATCTGCGATCCTATGCTCTGCAGCCGATCATCAAATGCGGCGAGGAATGGCTGGCCGTGTTCTGTGCAGGCGTGTTCCTCTCCTTCGCCGCGCACTTGATTCTGATCACCGGCCCGTACTCGCTGACAAGGCAGATCGCGGTCAGCCTCGCCGGCCTGGCGGCAATGACCGCTGTCGCCTACTACGTCTCGTGGTCGAAGCAGCAGGACAACAAATCGGTGGTCGGCGCTCATTCCTGAACCGATCGATCTAGTCAACCAGCAGCGCGCGTCTTAGCCGCATCTCGCTGTCGTGCAGCATGGCGGTGTCGAGGCCCCCGCGCGAAGCCGCATCCGTAGCGCACGCGAACAGGCGATAGAACTGCAACCCGTCGTAGGCAACCAGCAGCAGATCGACGCCCGCGTTCAGCGCCTCCACAACCGCGGTGCAGACATCGTGCTGGTAGATCGCGCCCATCACCAGATCGTCCGTCATCACGATGCCCTGGTAGTTCCAGCTCTTCCGGATCAGCCCATCGACGACGGCCCTTGAATGCGACGCCGGCCGTCCGGGATCGATCGCATTCACGGCCACATGTCCGACCATCAGACGCGCGCCGGTCGACGACAGCACATTGCGGAACGGGCGCCAGTCCGTCGCCTCGAGCTCATCGACCGGTGTATCGAGATCGGCGTTGAAATGATGCGTGTCGGCGCGCACGCGGCCCAATCCCGGAAAGTGCTTTACGGTGGCGCTAACGCCCGCGGACTCGAGGCCGTGAATATAGGCGCTCGCGATCGCGCTCACCTTGGCCGGATCATCGGAGATCGCACGCTGGTTGATCAGCGTATTGAAATCGAGCCGGTTGTGCTTCGCCGCTGGCCGCAGGTCGAGCACCGGGGCAAAATTCAGGTTGATGCCGAGCGACGCCAGCTCGCGTCCATGGATGCGGCCGAACTCCTCGGCTTTGGCCCTTTGCTCCTCCGGCTCCAGCTCGGCCAGGGAAGCCAATGCTGGCAGTCTCGTGAGCGGCGGAGCCAGATGCGAAACGATGCCGCCCTCCTGATCCGTCGCGACCGTCAGCGGCGGCAGCCTCGCCGCCCGCCGCATCGCCTGCAATGTGGCGATCTCCGCCTTCAAGGCGTCGGCCGTCCTGCCGGCGACGTTGCGCCGGGTGACATAGATGCCCGCAACGAACCCCTTCTCCACCAGCGGCGCGACCTCGTCGAACGACCGATAGCCGATGACGAAATGCTGTCCGAGCGACAGCGCGAGAACCGGCTCAGTCCGGAGAACGCGGTGCTTGCGCGCCTCGAACACACCTTGCGTTGCAAGCATTGCGAGCGGCGGCAGGCACCACAGGATCACCAGCAACCGTGCGGCCCACGTCCGCCTGCGCCAGCCCATACGGCGGAACAGCAGGACGACGACGGCGACGCTCGTGATCACCAGCAGCAGATTGCCGATCCCGCGCAGCGGGACCAGATAGGGATCGTTGTTGTTGACGCCGGCCAAGACGAATACGAGCCCGACGATCCAGGCCAGGGCAATACCGACGCGCTTGATGATTTGCATGGAGACGAGGGCTGAACGAACCGAACGAATTGTCCGTATCAGACCGGACTGGCCGCAGCGAGCGGATAAGACCGCTCTGCACGCTATCTGCATAACAATCCTGAACTCCTGCTGATCGCCTTCCCGCTGCCTGCACACGGCCAACCCAAGGTGCGCTCTGCTGCAGCCGGGACCGCGTTCGCACGCCGGTTGATCAACGCGACCGCCAAGGTCCACTCGTCCTTCAATCCAGAGGTCATGATGACAAGCCTAGAGTCACCGGAAACCGAGACCCACGCGATCGCCAATGGTTTGCCGCCGGCCAAGGCCGCCGCCGCGCTTGCGCTCGCCGCGCTGGCCGATTGGTTGTTCTATGATCAAAATGCCGGGCTCTCGGTGGTCCTCTTCGCGCTCGCGCTGGCCGGCGTGTCACTGGCCGCCAACTTCGGTCACATCGCTCGCCACAGGCTGCCGATCGCCGGCGCGATCGTCGTGGCCGGATTGCTGCCTGCCCTGGAGGAGGTCAACGCAGCATCGCTGGCCTTCGCCGTTCTTGCGCTCGGCACCGCGCTTGCGCTCACGACCAATCCCTGTCTCGACAGCGTGACCAGGGGAGCTGCCTCGCTGGTGGATCTCTTTCTGGTCAGCCCGTTCAGCTTGTTCCGGGACGTCTTCAGCGCATTCGACCTGCCGGGCCTCACCAGGGGGTTCGTCCTATGGTTCGTGCCGTTGCTGCTCGGAACCGTTTTCGTCCTTCTGTTCGTCGCAGCAAATCCGGTGCTGGAAGTATGGATCAGCCAGCTGAACCCCGGCAACCCCGCCGCCAGCCTCAGCCTCGGTCGCACGCTGTTCTGGATCCTCGCATTGGCGCTGGTCTGGCCGTTCGTCCATGTCAAATGGCGGCGCTACACCAACCTCGCGCCCAACGGACTACGATCTTCGCAGGCTCCGGCCGAACCCGATCATTTCATCGACTTGTTCGGCGCAGGCACCATTCTGCGCTCCCTGATCCTGTTCAACCTACTGTTTTCGATTCAGACAATTCTTGATGCGGTCTATCTCTGGGGCAACGCAACGCTTCCCGCCGCCATCACTTACGCGTCCTACGCCCACCGTGGCGCCTATCCGCTGATTGTCACGGCGCTCCTGGCCGCAGCCTTCGTTCTGGTCGCGATGCGGCCGAGCGGCCCGGCCGAACGATCGCGGGTGATCCGACCGCTCGTCTACCTCTGGGTCGGGCAGAATGTCCTCTTGGTGATCTCCGCGATGCTCCGGCTTGATCTCTACGTCCAAACCTATTTGCTCACCTACTGGCGCGTCGCGGCATTCGTCTGGATGCTGCTCGTCGCCGCCGGGCTGATCCTGATCCTGGTGCGCATTGCCTTGCGGGCATCGAATGAATGGCTGGTCCGCGCCAACCTGTTGGTACTGATCATCGCGCTTTACGTCTGCTCCCTGATCAATTTCGCTGCCGTCATCGCGGACTATAATGTCGTTCACAGCCGCGAGGCCTCGGGCAGCGGCGTCAGTTTGGACATGGACTACCTGATCCAGCTCGGTCCGAACGCGCTTCCGGCCATCGACCGGGCGATCCAACTGCGTTACGCCAACCCGGTCCTTGTCTCTCGCCGCAATAGCCTTGTAGAACAGCAACGCCAGCAGATGGCCTCATGGCGCGGCTGGAGCTTTCGCGGTTGGCGGCTTCAGCGTTTCCTGGACGGGCAGCAGAGCAACGTGCCGGGATAGTCGAAGCGCCGGTTTTCGGAGACTGTTCGTGACGCATCGCATCCTCATCGTCGACGACGACCTGCATATCCGCGAGGTCATCCGCGTCGCGCTCAAGAAGGCCGGCATGAGCGTGGCCGAGGCCCGCGACGGCAAGGAGGCGCTGACCCGGTTTGCCGGCGAGCCGCCGGACCTGATCGTGCTCGACATCGGCATGCCGGAATTCGACGGCCTCGACGTCTGCCGCGAGATCCGCAAATCGTCCGACGTGCCGATCCTGTTCCTCTCCGCCCGCGACGAGGAGATCGACCGCATTCTAGGCCTCGAGATCGGCGGCGACGACTATGTGACCAAGCCGTTCAGCCCGCGCGAGCTCGTCGCGCGGGTGAATGTCATCCTGCGGCGCCTGGCTCCGCGGAAGGCGGGCACAAGGACAGAGACCGGCGTGCTCTCCCGGGGACATCTCTCGGTTGACCCCGAGCAGCACGTCGCGGCATTCGCAGGCGAGCCGCTCCGCCTGACCGCGATCGAGTTCGGAATTCTGCGCGCCTTCCTGACGCGGCCAACGGCGGTGTTCAACCGCGAGCAGATCATGAGTGCGGCCTACCAGCTCAACATCCAGGTCTCCGACCGCACCATCGACAGCCACATCCGCAACATCCGGGCCAAGTTCGCGACCGTGAACTGCGACAACGTTATCGAAACCGTTCACGGCGTCGGCTTCAAGCTCGGGCGCTGCGAGCAGCAAGCATGACATCGTTCCGCGCCCGCCAGAAGTGGCGACCGTCGCTTGGTCTGGTCATCTTCACCGTGCTTGCCTCGGTCGCGGCGCTGCCGCTGATGGGGCTGTTCTTCTTCCGCCTCTACGACAACCAGCTGATTCACCAGACGCAGGCCGAGCTGATCGCGCAGAGCCGCGTGCTGGCCGCGATCTATGCACGGGACGTGCAGGCACGGCTGGGCAATGGCATCCCGCTCGGCGCTACCGTTCCTCAGGAGGCCCTGCCCGACCCCAACGACCAGGTGACGCCGATCCGTCCCGCGCTCGATCTCGCCGGCAATGACCTGTTGCGGCGGCGGCCCGATGCGCTGCCGGCGGCGAAGCCGGCGGATCCGGCCTATGTCGAGATCGGTACCGCGCTCATGCCCATCATCCTGGAGACCCAAAAAGTCACGTTGGCAGGTTTCCGCATTCTCGATCCGCAAGGCGTGGTGATCGCCGGACGCCAGGAAGTCGGACAGTCGCTTGCCCATATCGAGGAAGTGGCTGCGGCTCTGGGCGGCCAGTATAGCGCCGCGCTCCGTATTCGCATGCCGGACAAACCTCCGCCACCGATCTATTCGATCAGCCGTGGTGTCGGTGTCCACGTCTTCTCCGCGATGCCCGTGATCGTCAACGACCACGTCGCCGGCGTGATCTACACGTCGCGGACGCCAAGCAATATCTTCGATCATCTTTATCAGGAGCGCGGCAAGTTCTTGCTCGCAACATTGGCTGTGCTGCTGGCGACGATTGCGATCGGGCTGATGTTCTCACGCACGGTCATACGTCCGATGCGCGAGCTCGTCGATCGTGCCGCGCGGATCGGCCGCGGCGACCGCAAAGCATTTCAGCCGCTGCAACACTATGGCACTCGCGAGCTCGCCCAGCTCTCCGACAGCTTCCTCGACATGGCCCAGCAGCTGTCGCGCCGTTCCGATTACATCGCCACCTTCTCGGCTCACCTGACGCACGAGTTGAAATCGCCGCTGACATCGATCAGGGGCGCCGCCGAGCTGCTGCAGGATTCGTTCCAAAGCAAGTCGGACACGCTGACCCGATCCGAGCAACAGAGCTTCATCTCGAACATCCTTGGCGACGTCGAGCGGCTCGATGCGATGAGCCAGCGGTTGCGTGAGCTGGCGCGCGCGGAGAGCGCTCCGCGGAACGAGCAGACCCCACTCTCCGGCGTCATTGCGAACCTGAAGAGCCGCTTTGCGGAGCGGACCATCGTGGCCAGAGGCGAACTCGACCGCTCCGTCGCGATGTCCGGCGAGAAGGCGCTGATCGTGCTGGCGCACCTCGCCGACAACGCGTTCCATCACAATGCCAGGTCGGTGCAGCTCGAAGCGACCGCCGAAGCCTTGACTGTCAAGGTGACGGTGAGCAACGATGGCGACCCGATCTCCGACGCCAACAGCGACAAGATCTTCGATGCCTTCTTCACCACCCGCCGCGACAGCGGCGGCACTGGCATGGGGCTCGCTATCGCTCAAGCCGTCATGGTGAGCCATGGCGGTACGATCCGTCTACTGCCGTCCAGCCAGGGCGCCGCTTTCGCGCTGGAGTTTCCTGCGGTCTGAGCGGGATCAGTCCCGCTCGATAATGATCGCGGGAGCCATGCCGCCCGGTGTCGCGACCAAGTCGTCAACCGCGCCGGAGGAATTTCCCGCGCGATGGACAAAATTGATATCGAGATCCGGTTGCTTCTCAGCGTTCGGTAGGCCGTCGTCGACGGATCGAATCCTCTCGCGCGATCCCATCCGCGCTCTCCGGTTGTCTGATCAGGCATGCTCAGCCGAGCCCTGCTTGACGCGCAAATTTGTTTGTGCGCAGCTGCTCAAAACAACAAGGCTACTCAGGGGCAGGAAAAATGGGCGGGCTTCGGCGAGCGCTGGCCGGTTACGGCTTCCTCATCGCGTCGATCAATCTGGCGGCAGCGGCGGAGCCGATCAAGCTGCGGGTCGCCGACTCCTTTCCGAAGGGACACTACCTCGTCCGCCTCGTGCTCGAGCCCTGGATGGCCGAGGTGCAGAAGCGCACCAACAACGCCGTGACGTTCGAGCACTATCCGGCCCAGCAGCTGGGCAAGGCCGCCGACATGCTTAAGCTGACGCAAACCGGCGTCGCGGACATCGGCTACGTTGCGCCCGCCTATGTGTCCGACAAGATGCCGGTGTCCGAAGTCGCGATGCTTCCCGGCGCGTTCGAGCATTCCTGCCAGGGCACGCTCGCCTATTGGAAGACCGCGCGGAACGGTGTGATTGCGCAGCAGGATTATACCGCAAACGGCATCCGTCTCCTGCTCGCGGTGAGCCTGCCGCCCTATCGCATCCTGACCGTGAAGCAGCCGGTGAAAGACGTCGCCGACATCAATGGACTGAAGCTGCGCTCGACCGGCGGCGCGCAGGATCTCACCTTACGTGCGATCGGCGCGGTGCCGGTGCGCATGGCCGCCCCCGATGCGTATGAGTCGCTGTCACGCGGCACGATGGATGGTCTGCTGTTTCCGCTCGAGAGCGTCGTCGCCTATGGCGCCGACAAGCTCGTGAAACATTCCACCGACGGCTTCGGCTTCGCGAGCTTCGTGGTCGCCTATTCGATCAGCGAGACTGCCTGGAAGAAACTGTCGCCCGAGATCCAGAAGGCGATGATCGATGTCGCCGAGGAGATCCTGCCGTCCGCCTGCAAGGAAGTGCAGAAACAGGACAACGAGACGATGAAGTCGATGGAAGCGGCGGGCGTCCACTTCGACACCTTGCAGCCTGACGTCGTCGCAAAGCTCAAGGATCTGACGAAGGGCGTCGGCAAGGCATGGGCCGACGGGCTCGATGCACGCGGCAAGCACGGCAGCGACGCCCTGAACGAATTCAGCGCCGCCGTTGCAGCCGTGCCGGCCCAGTAACGCGGACGGAGCCTAACGTGATCAAGACAAGTCTGAAGGCTCTGACCGCCATCGAGAAGGTGACCTCGGCCATCGCCGCGGCGATGATGTTTGCGATCATGATGATCGTCTTCTCGGATGTCGTGATGCGCTACGTCTTCAACCGGCCGTTCTCCTGGGCCTATGATTTGATCTCGCTCTACGTGATGGCCGGCGTGTTCTTTCTCTCGCTCTCCGGCACCTACGCGGTCAACGGCCATATCAGCGTCGATATCCTGCTGCCACGGTTCTCGGCGATCATCCAGCGCCTCTGCGTCATCATCTCCAACCTCGTCGGCCTCGCAATCTTCGTTCCGATCGCCTGGCTCGGTTATCAGCGCGCGCTCGATAATTATGTCTCGGGCGACGTCATGGCGGGTGCGATCCCGTGGCCGACCTGGGCGTCCTCGATCTTCGTGCCGGTCGGTGCGGGAATTCTCGCGTTGCGCCTTGCCGTTCATCTCATTGCCAATACCGCAAGCCTCCTGACCGGCGAGAACCTGCTGCCGCTGCCGGCCATCTCCGGCCATTCGGACAAGGCTGCCGGAGGTTTCGAATGATCCCGACTTTCATCCTCGCGCTGCTGTTCTTCCTGCTCGCGATCGGAACGCCCGTCGCGTTCGCCA
This sequence comes from Bradyrhizobium sp., assembly GCA_036383375.1. Lineage (GTDB taxonomy): Bacteria > Pseudomonadota > Alphaproteobacteria > Rhizobiales > Xanthobacteraceae > Bradyrhizobium. The sequence goes on from DASVOL010000615.1 coordinate 8,430, forward strand.
TGGCATTTTCCGGCGGCCTCGGCCTCTATCTGACCGGCGGCCTGCCGATCCTGCTCGGCGTGCTGCAAACGACGCCGCTGTCGGCCGTCACCTCCTACGAGCTGATCACGATCCCGATGTTCCTGTTGATGGCAGACCTCGTGCTGCTGTCCGGTGTCGCCGACGACCTGTTCAAGACCGCAGCAGCCTGGGTCGGACGCATCCCCGGCGGTCTCGGCATGGCGACCGCGCTTGCCGGTGCGGGCTTCGGCTCGATCTGCGGCACCAGCACAGCCTCTGCCGCGACGCTGTCCTCGACCAGCCTGCCCGCCATGATCCGGCAGGGCTACGAGCCCAAGATGGCGGCCGGTGTCGTCGCGATCTCGGGCACGCTGGCGATGCTGCTGCCGACTTCGGTGGCGCTCGTCATCTTCGGTCTGCTTGCCGAGGTGAACATTGGAAAGCTCCTGATCAGCGGTATCATCCCGGCGATCTTCGTCACCATCATCATCATGTCGACGATCTATATCCTGGTGCTGCTCGATCCCTCGCGTGCGCCGACGATTTCGGCCGTGACGTGGTCGGAGCGGTTCAGCTTGCTCTGGCAGGTCAGCCCGATGGTGGTCCTGTTCTCGATCGTCACAGGCACGATCTATCTCGGGATCGCGACACCGACGGAAGCTTCAGCCTTCGGTGCGTTCGGCGCCTTCTGTCTTGCCTGCTGGAAGCGCAAGATCAACCTGACCTCGCTCTACACGACGTTACGGCATGCCGCCCAGGGCACCTGCATGATCGTGCTGATCATCATGTGCGCGCACATCTTCGGTTATTTCTTCACCCTCACGCAGGTCACGCAGAATATCGTCGGGTGGGTCGGCGGGCTCGACGTCTCGCGCTGGATCATCATCACGCTGATCCTGTGCGGCTACATCGTGCTCGGCTCGTTCATGGATCAGATCGCGATCCTGGTGCTGACGGTTCCGATCGTGCTGCCGCTGATCAAGTCGCTCGGCTTCGATCCGATCTGGTTCGGCGTCATCAAGATTGTGACCGCCGAGGTTGGGATGATCACACCGCCGATTGGGCTGAATTGTTTCATCGTCGCGCGTTATGCACACCGCCCCGTCGGCGAGGTGTTCCACGGCACATTTCCGCATTTCATTGCGCATCTGATCGCCATCGCCATTTTCGTGGCATTTCCGGAGATCATCCTCTGGCTGCCGAACCATATGCAACATTGAAGAAGCCGCCGGTCGAGACGGCCATCTCTGGGAGATCATGATGAATTTCCATTCCCGCTTCCTCGCAGGCGCAGCTTTGCTGGCGGCTTCCGCATCGCCGGGCCTCGCCCAGGAGAAGATCACCCTGCGGCTTGCCGACAGCCTGCCGTCTGGTCACGTGATCCATGAGCTGGTCGGCAAGCCGTTTTCCGAGCTCGTCACCAAGCTGACCAACGGCCAGGTCACGTTCCAGCACTTCCCGGCGGAGCAGCTCGGCAAGGCCAAGGACATGGCCCAGCTTACCGCGCTCGGCGTCGCCGACGTCTCCTACATCGTGCCGTCCTACTCGTCCGACAAGTTTCCGCTGACGGCGGTCGCCGAACTGCCCGGCATCTTCGACAATGAATGCCGGGGCTCGCTCGCCTTCTACAAGGTCTCGCACAATGGGGGCATCCTGGAGACCAAGGAGTTTGCGCCGAACCAGCTTCGGCCGCTGGTGACGCTCGCGCTGCCGGCCTACCAGGTCCAGCTTGCGACCAGCCGTGATGTGAAGACCGCGAAGGACCTCGAAGGCCTGAAGATCCGCACCACCGGCGGCGCGATGGACCTGATGATGCGGTCGATCGGCGGCGTTCCGGTGCGGATGGCCGCACCCGAAATCTATGAATCGCTGACCCGCGGCACGCTCGACGGGTTGATCTTCTCCTACCAGAGCTCGGCGTCCTACGACTTCGGCAAGATCCTGAAGTCGGGCACCGAGGGGCTGAACTTCGGCACCGCGATCTTCACCTATTCGATCGGCGAGCTGAAATTCAAGTCGCTCCCAGAGAACGTGCGCAAGGCGTTGATCGAAGCCGGCGAGCAGACCACGCGCGAGGCCTGCAAGCGGTTCGAGGACGGCGAGAAGGCCGCGGCCGACAAGATCAAGTCGCAGGGCATGAAGGTCATCACCTTCAGCGCCGACGACAAGAAGGTGTTCGACACCGCCTTCAAGTCGGTCGCACAGGATTGGGTGAAGGACGTCGACAAGCGCGGCAAGCCGGGCACCGAGGTCTTCAAGGCCTTCACCGAAGCGTTGGCTGCCACCCGTTGACCGAGGCACCGACGAGCGACAAACCATCAGCGCCGGCGGGCCCGCTCGCCGGCGTCAGGATCATCGACCTCACTAGCGTGATGATGGGGCCTTACGCGACCATGATCCTCGGCGACTACGGCGCTGATGTGATCAAGGTCGAGAGCCCCGATGGCGATGTGATGCGCCACGCCGCTCCGATGCGTCATCCCGCGATGGGCGCGATGTATTTGCAGGGCAATCGCAACAAGCGCTCGATCGTGCTCGACCTGAAGAAGGCCGGCGGCCGCGCTGCGCTGCTGCGGCTTGCCGCGGACGCCGACGTGTTCGTCCACAACGTTCGTCCTGCGGCGATGGCGCGGCTGAAGCTCGGCGCTGACGATCTGCTCGCAACCAATCCGCGGCTCATCTACGCGAGCCTGCACGGCTTCGGCGAGACCGGGCCCTATGCCGGCCGGCCCGCCTATGACGATTTGATCCAGGGGCTGACCGCCCTGCCCGCACTGACGGGCAGGATCACCGGTGAGCCGCGCTACTCTCCGGCGACCATGGCCGACCGCATCGTCGGCCTCAACGCCGTCCATGCCATCCTGGCAGCGCTGTTCCACCGCGAGCGAACCGGCGAAGGCCAGGCGATCGAAATCCCGATGTTCGAGACCATGGCGCAGTTCGTGCTCGGCGATCACATGGCCGGCCGCAG
>DASVOL010000616.1:0-7157 GCA_036383375.1 Bradyrhizobium sp.
GATATAGGCCAGCGCCGTCGACAGCGCCGCGAGCCCGAGCACGGCGAGCCAGGTGGTCAGATGCGGCATCGGCAGCAGCCAGGGTCGTTCGGCCATGCCGGCGACAACGGCCATCATCACGCTGGAGGCCATCATCTGGAATGTCGCCGTGCCCAAAGGCGGCACGCGCTGCGGCAGCCGCCGCCCGACCAGCGCCGCGATGCCGTAGCTGAAGGCGCCGGCGAGGCAGAGCAGGATGCCGATGCCCTGCCTGCTCTCGAAGCCGAGCGCATCACCATGCAGGATCGCGACCCCGATCAGCCCGACCACCACGCCCGCCACGCGGCGCGCCTGCAACCGCTCATCGCCGGCCACCGCCATCACGACCACCGCAAACAGTGGCGTCGTTGCATTCAGGATCGAGGCCAGCCCGCTCGGAATATAGGTCTGGCCGAACACGATCAGCGAGAACGGCAGCGCGTTGTTGAACAGCCCCATCGCGGCGAACGGCGCCCAGCCGGACAGGCCGCGCGGGAATTCGATCTTCCGCGCCCGCAGCAGCGGCAGCAGGATCAGCGCGCCGAGCACGACGCGCAGCAGCACCAGGGTCAGCGGCGGCAATTCGCGCAGGATGACGCCGTTGAAGAAGAACGAGCCGCCCCACAGCACCGACAGAAAAAGAAGCAGCCCCCAGTCGCGGCGATCGATCCTGTTGTCGGCGGAAGGCATGACGGGCACTCATCTGCGCTGGCGCAGATGCCTAGCCGGACGCGGCGGCGATGGCCACCCGATTTCCGTGAATGGCGGCTCTGCCTATTTCGGCCGCGACACGATCTCGATCATCTGGCCCTCGTCGCCGTCAGGCGCATGGGCCTTGGCCTTCTCGTAGGCAGCGAGCGCGGCGCGGCTGACGGGCACGCCGGTTAGCAATGTCTCGGCGAGCCGCACGGCGTAGTCGGCATCCTTGTGGCGCAATGCCGCGGTGAAGGAGGCGCCGGTGAAGTTGCGCTCGATCATCCGCTTGCTGTGGCGGATCACCTGCGGGCTCGCGATTGCGCCGGTCCCCAGCGCTTCGGCGACCAGTTTCATGTCGAGGCCGGCCTGCTCGGCGATCGCGACGCCCTCGGCGAGGCTTGCGATCTGCACCGCGCCGATCAGATTGTTGATCAGCTTGAACACGGTGCCGGTGCCGACCGCGCCGAAATGCCGGATCGTGCTGCCGATCGGGGCGAGATACGGCTGCGCCCGCTCGAGATCGGCAGGATCAGCGCCCACCAGCAGCGTCAGCTTGCCCGCGGCCGCCGCCTCCGGCAGCCCGGTGACGGGACAATCGATGTAGATCAGGCCGCGGCTCTGCAGTTCGCGCGCCATGTCGAGCGTGTGCTGATACGAGACCGTGGAGCATTCGATCGCGAGCGTGCCGGCCTTCATGGTGGCGGCGGCGCCGTCTTTGGTCAGCCAGACCGCGCGCGATGCCTCATCGTCGGCGACCATGGTCACGACGGCATCGGCATCGATCGCGGCGTCCTCCGGCGAAGTCGCCCACAGCGCGCCGCGCGCGATCAGATCCTCGGCCTTGGCCTTGCTCCGGTTCCACACCGCGACGGTGAAGCCGGCATCGAGATAACGGCCGGCCATGCCGTGGCCCATGCGTCCCAATCCGATGAAAGCGACGCGCGTCATGGGCTAATCCACATCCTCGACGGAGCCGGGCCCGGTGCCGAACGCACGCTGCGCCAGGGTCGCCGCCATGAATTCATCGAGATCGCCGTCGAGCACCCCCGAGGTGTCGGAGGTCTGCACGCCGGTGCGCAAATCCTTCACCATCTGATAGGGCTGCAAGACGTAGGAGCGGATCTGGTGACCCCAGCCGATATCGGTCTTGGCGGCCTGATCGGCAGCCGCCTGCTCCTCGCGCTTCTTCAGCTCGATCTCGTACAGCCGCGCGCGCAGCATGTCCCAGGCCTGTGCCCGGTTCTTGTGCTGGGAGCGGCCGGCCTGGCAGACCACCGCGATGCCGGTCGGGATGTGCGTCAGGCGCACCGCCGACTCGGTCTTGTTGACGTGCTGACCGCCGGCGCCGCCCGACCGCATGGTGTCGGTGCGGACATCGGACTCCTTGATCTCGATCTTGATCGAGTCGTCGATCACAGGGAAAATCTGCACCGACGAGAACGAGGTGTGCCGCCTTGCGTTGGAATCGAACGGCGAGATGCGCACCAGGCGATGCACGCCGGCTTCGGTCTTCAGCCAGCCATAGGCGTTGTGGCCGGAGATCTGGATGGTGGCCGACTTGATGCCGGCCTCTTCACCCTGCTGCTCCTCGAGGAACTCGATCTTGAAGCCGTGCTTCTCCGCCCAGCGCGTGTACATGCGCAGCAGCATCTGCGCCCAGTCCTGGCTCTCGGTGCCGCCGGCGCCGGCGTGGACCTCGAGATAGGAATCGAACTTGTCGGCCTCGCCCGAGAGCAGCGCTTCCAGCTCGCGCCGGGCGACCTCCTTCTTGAGGTCCTTGAGCGCCTTCTCGGCCTCGGCGACCACGGCCGCATCGTTCTCGGCCTCGCCGAGCTCGATCATGCCGATATTGTCTTCGAGCTCGCGCTCGACCTTGCCGATGCCCGACAGCGCGTCCTCCAGCGAGGTGCGCTCCTGCATCAGCCGCTGGGCCTTCTGGGGATCGTTCCAGAGATTAGGATCTTCAGCGAGCTTGTTCAGCTCAGCGAGGCGTGCCGTCGATTGTTCGACGTCAAAGATGCCTCCTCAGCAGCCCGACTGACTGCTTGATCTCTTCAACAAGGCGTTCGATTTCCGCGCGCATGGTCTTTCAGGTGTTGGTGAAAAAGCTTGCCGGGGATGTAACGACCGGCGCGGCAAAGCGCAATCGGCTTGGCCGCGCTATCCCGGCGATTCGACCGAAACGACCGCTAGAGCCCCGTTCCGCTCGGATCGGAACGGGGCTCTAGGTTTTTGTTTTGACGCGTTTTCTTCACGCGAACCGGCATCCGCTTCGCTTGAAAACGCTCTAGTACAGCCCCCCGGTTCCCGGCCGCATGAAGAAGCCGCCGTCCGGCTGTCCGCCACTCTGCGACGGCTGCGGACCGGGCGCAGGGCTGCGGCCGTCAGCATCGGCGACACCGATCACCGAATAATTGTCCGGCGGCGCGGTGCCCGGCTTGAAGGCTTCGAGGATGGTGTTGCCGCCATCGCCCGGGCCGGCCCGCATGCCGGTCTTGGCGTCGACGCGGATCAGCTTGATGCCGGCCGGCACCTTGAACGGCGTCGGCGGCTTATCGGCGAGCGCAAGCTTGAGGAAATCGCGGGCGATCGGCGCCGCGACGTGACCGCCGGTGGCGGTGCGGCCGAGATTGCGCGGCTTGTCGTAACCCATGTAGACGCCGACCGCGAGATCCGGCGAGAAGCCGACGAACCAGACATCCTTCTCGTCGTTGGTGGTGCCGGTCTTGCCGGCGATCGGCTTGCCGACCTCCTTCACGACGGTCGCGGTGCCGCGCTGGACCACGCCTTCCATCATCTCGGTGATCTGGTAGGCGGTCATCGGATCGAGCACCTGCTCGCGGCGGTCGACGAGCTGCGGCTCCGGCTGGCTTTTCCAGCCGCCCGGCGCGTCGCAGCCGCGGCATTCGCGGGTGTCATGCTTGAAGATGGTGTGGCCGTAGCGGTCCTGGATGCGATCGATCAGCGTCGGCTTCACCCGGCGACCGCCATTGGCGAACATCGAATACGCCGTGACCATACGCATGACGGTGGTTTCGCCGGCACCCAGCGCATACGACAAATAGTTCGGCAGTTCGTCATAGACGCCGAAGCGTTTTGCATACTCGCCGACCAGCGGCATGCCGATGTCCTGCGCGAGCCGCACCGTCACGGTGTTGAGCGAGCGCTGCAGCGCGTTGCGTAGCGTGGTCGGGCCGTAATACTTGCCGGTCGAATAGTTCTCCGGACGCCACACGCCGGCGCCCTGCCCTTGATCGATCTCGATCGGCGCGTCAATCACGGTGGTCGACGGCGTATAGCCATTGTCCAGCGCCGACGAATACACGATCGGCTTGAACGACGAGCCGGGCTGCCGGTAGGCCTGTGTCGCGCGGTTGAACTGGCTCTGGTCGAACGAGAAGCCGCCGACCATCGCGAGCACGCGGCCGGTCCACGGATCCATCGCCACCATCGCGCCGGAGACCTCAGGCAATTGCCGCAGCCGATACTGGCCCTCGACCGCAGTGCCCTCCTTGGTCACCAGCGGGTCGGCATAGATCACATCGCCGGGCTGCAGCACCTGCGAGACCGCCGTCGGCGCCTTGCCCTTGGTCTTGGCCCAGCGCACGCCGTCCATCGTGATGATGCCGGTCTGCCGTTCCTTGCTGACCGCGCCGCCGAGCTCGCGGCCCGGCTGGAAGCCGATCCGCGCCGACTGATCGCTGGTCTCCAGCACCACCGCCATCCGCCACGGCGAGATGTCGGAGAGCGATTTGACGTCGGCGAGCTTGACGCCCCAGTCGCCCGAAATATCGAGCTTATGAACCGGCCCGCGCCAGCCCTGCGCTTCGTCGTAATTGACGAGACCTGCGACCATGGTCTTGCGCGCCATCACTTGGATCTTGGGATCCAGCGTGGTGCGGACCGACAGGCCGCCCTCGTAGAGCTTCTTTTCGCCGTAGCGCTCGAAGATGTCGCGGCGGACTTCCTCGGCGAAATATTCGCCGGCGAAGATGTGCGCGCCGTTCGAGCGGCTGGTGACGTTGAGCGGGTCCTTGCGCGCCTTGTCGGCGTCGGCCTGCTTGATCCAGCCATTCTCCAGCAGGCGGTCGATCACATAGTTGCGGCGTTCGATCGCGCGGTCACGGTTGCGCACCGGATGCAGCGCGGCCGGCGCCTTCGGCAGCGAGGCGAGATAGGACGCTTCCGCGATCGTCAGCTCGTTGACCGACTTGTCGAAATAGACCAGCGACGCGGCCGCGATGCCGTAGGCGCCGAGCCCGAGATAGATTTCGTTGAGGTAGAGCTCGAGGATGCGATCCTTGGAATAGGCGCGCTCGATGCGCATCGCCAGCAAGGCTTCCTTGATCTTGCGCGCGAACGAGACCTCATTCGTCAGCAGGAAGTTCTTGGCGACCTGCTGGGTGATGGTCGAGGCACCCTGCGGGCGGCGATTGGAGCCGTAGTTCTGCGCGTAGAGGATCGCAGCGCGCGCCATGCCCTGATAGTCGATGCCGCCGTGCTCGTAGAAGTTCTTGTCTTCGGCAGCGAGGAACGCGTTGATCACCAGCTTCGGCACTGCCTGGATCGGCAGATAAAGCCGACGCTCTTTCGAGTACTCGCCGAGCAGCGCGCCGTCGGCGGCGTGCACGCGGGTCATCACCGGCGGCTCATAGTCCTGGAGCTGCGAGTAGTCGGGCAGATCTTTGGAGAAATGCCAGATGGCGCCGGCGACGGCGGCGACACCGACCAGGAACACGACCGTTCCGGCGGCGAACAAGAAACCCATGAACCGCACGAGCAGGCGCATTATCGACGTTCCGTTCCTACCCTCCGGCGCTCAATCGTCAGAAGCGCCTGTCCAAAAGTGCGAAGCCTCACACAACGAGGCATTTACATCGAGGCTTTGCTTCAAAGCCTTGGCCCAGCGAGCCGTCTTGCGCACGCGAATAAACAAAAAGCCGCCGGACAATATGGTCGATTCTGCGGACCTGCGGTCCCTTGTCTATAGCGTCGCCGCTGTGGCCAAACTAGGGCTTCCGGGCAACGGCCCGGGCTTTTCAGACGGCCAGTTTCACTTTGCCGGTCCGGCGGTTGCCAGCCGTTTGGCAAAGAACGTGTCGATCGCCTGGACCATCGATCCGACGGCCTTGTTGCGCCAGTTCTCTGAGACCAGATGCTCGAGGTCGCCCTTGTTGGAGACGTAGCCGATCTCGACCAGAACCGACGGCACGTCGGGCGCCTTCAGCACCCGGAAGCCGGCCGATTTCAACGGATGCTTGTGCATCCGCACCGTGGTCTTCATTTCGTCCATCAGCAGACGGGCGAAGCGGTTGGAGAAGGTCTTGGTCTCGCGCTGCGCGAGGTCGATCAGGATGTCGGCGACCTCGGTCGGCTCGTCGGTCAGGTTCACGCCGGCGATCGCGTCGGCCTTGTTTTCCGCTTCCGCCAGCCGCTCGGCCTCGGCGTCGGAGGCCTTGTCCGACACGGTGTAGATCGTGGCGCCTTGGGCGTCGCCCTCGCGGCGCGGCAGGGCATCGGCGTGGATCGAGACGAACAGCGCCGCGGATTGCGAGCGGGCGATCTTCACCCGGTCGTTGAGCGGGATGAAAGTGTCGTCGGACCGGGTCATGACCACGCGATATTTGCCCGACTTCTCGATCCGGTCGCGCAAAGCGAGGCCGAAGCCCAGCACCAGGTTCTTCTCGGTCTGATCGCCGGACTGGGTGCCGTTGTCGATGCCGCCGTGACCGGGATCGATCACGATGAGCGGTCGGGGGTCGGTGGTCGCAACCGGCGGCAATGCCGCCGTGGTGACGGCGGGGATGCTTGCCGTGTTGCCCTCGGAGATCGCGGGCTTCAATTCGGGCCGGCTCTCCGGCGCGAGCGACTGCACGAAGCTGGTACGATCGACCTGCTCGAAGTCCAGCACCAGCCGCGGCGGCTGGCCGTTGGCGGCATCGAGCACATAGGAATTGGCGATCTTCACCGGGCCGGTCATGTCGAACACGATCCGGGAGCCGCCGGGCATCACGAGACCATAGCGGAACGCCTTCACCAATCCCCGCGCTGCCGAACCGGTGCCGGCGGCAAGCTGGAAACTGACCTGCGGGATATCGACCACGACACGATAGGGATCGGCCAGCGGGAAGGCGCGAAACTCGATCTTGCGGTCGAGATCGAGGATGAATCGGGTCTGCTTGTCGTCGCCGGCGAGCCTGGCACCGGATGCGACCGGGAAATTCGGAGCGCCGGCGGCGGCATTTGCGGCCGGCGCCGGCTGACCGTCCGCCGGTGCCTCGGCCGCGCTCGGAGCGCTGGCGACGCCAAGCGCCAATGCTGCAGCGCACAACAGCCCGCATCCCAAGAAAACAAGGTGTTTTGCGCGGTTCTCCACCCGATTCGGAGCCTCCCAGCTGCTTCTTACCGCATTAGAACCGCACGGTTAATCGCAGCCTAATGAC
>DASVOL010000617.1:0-2063 GCA_036383375.1 Bradyrhizobium sp.
GGCGCGATCAAGGGGACGTCCTCGATCCTGGAGCTGGACTCGGGACGCGGCGGCGGCCGGGCCGACCAATGGCACACCGACGTGACGTTCGTCGATGCCTATCCGAAGATCTCGGTGCTGCGCGGCGTGGTGATTCCGCCCTATGGCGGCGACACCATCTGGTCGAATACGGCCGCGGCCTATCTCGACCTGCCGGCGCCGCTGCAGCGGCTCGCCGACGAGCTTTGGGCGGTTCACAGCAACGCCTATGACTATGCCGTCAAGGCGCGCGCAAGTGAGGCCGACCGCAAGCATTTCGATGAAGTGTTCACCGGCACGATCTACGAGACCGAGCATCCCGTGGTGCGCGTTCACCCCGAGACCGGCAAGCGCACGCTGGTGCTCGGCAATTTCGTGCAGCGCTTCGTCGGTCTGCCGAAATATGACAGCCAGAAGCTGTTCGACCTGTTCCAGTCGCACATCACGGCACCGGAGAATACCGTGCGCTGGAGCTGGAAGGCCGGCGACGTCGCGATCTGGGATAACCGGGCGACTCAGCACTATGCGGTCAACGACTATGGCGATCAGCACCGCGTGGTGCGCCGTGCCACGATCGACGGCGAAGTTCCGGTATCGATCGACGGTCGCCACAGCGTGACGCGCATCAAGGCACCGAAGCAGCAGGCCGCGAAGGCGGCATGATCCGGTCGGATCGAGGGGAGTTGCGAACATGAAAACATTGATCCGGATCCTGCGCGCCCGACGTTTCGCGGCGCGCGCCGCCGCGCGGTTCATGCTGGCCGGCGCGGTGGCACTGGGCCTTGCGGCCCCGGCCTTTGCCGAGCCGCCGCTCGAAAAGACCGAGATTCGCTACCAGGGCTGGGCCGGCCAGGTGACGTTCACTGAGCTTGCCGAAGATCTCGGCTATCTCGCGCCGCTGAAGCTCAAATGGGTCGGCAATACCATCAGCGGACCGCAGGACATCCAGACCGTCGTCACCGGCGACATCGATATCGGCGGAGCGTTCTATGGCGCAATTCTCAAGCTGATCGCGGCGAGAGCGCCGATCAAGGCCGTGGTCGGTTATTACGGCTCCGACGCCAACACCTATCAGGGCTACTTCGTCAAGGACGACAGCCCGATCAAGACGGCGCGTGACCTGATCGGCAAGAAGGTTGCGGTCAATACGCTGGGCGCCCATCTCGAATTCGTGCTACGCGAATATCTGGCACGGAATGGCCTCAGCGCCAGCGAGGCGAGGCAGGTGACGCTGGTGGCGATACCGCCGGTGACCAGTGAGCAGGCGTTGCGCCAGGGCCAGGTCGAGGTGAGTACGCTCAGCGGCGTGCTGCGCGACAAGGCGCTGGAGCGGGGCGGCATCCATTCGCTGTTCAACGATACCGATCTGTTCGGCCAGTTCACCGGCGGCGCTTATGTGCTGCGGGACAAGTTCATCAGGGACAATCCCAATGCGGCGCGCAGACTGGTCGAGGGCATCTCGCGCGCGATCCAATGGGCCCAGACCACGCCGCCGGAGGAAGTACGAGCCCGTTTCGAGCGGATCATCGCCGAACGCAAGCGCAACGAGGACGGCTCCTCGATCAAGTATTGGAAGAGCACTGGTGTCGCGAGCAAGGGCGGCGTGATTTCGGATGCCGAGATCCAGGTGTGGATCGATTGGCTCGTGAAGGATGGGCTGTTCAAGCCCGGCCAGATCAAGGCCTCCGACACCTACACCAATGAGTTCAACTTTTTCCGTCCGGGCAAGACGGCGGAGGCGCGATGACGAGCCCGGTCAAGATCCGCTTCGAGCAGGTCCGCAAGGACTTCGTCACGCGCGGCGAGGGCGGCCGCCCGGCGGGCCGCTTCACTGCACTGGAGGACATCACGCTCGACGTTCGCTCCGGCGAATTCCTCGCTCTGGTCGGACCGAGCGGCTGCGGCAAATCCACCTTGCTTGACCTGCTGGGCGGGCTCACCGCGCCGACCAGCGGCCGCATCCTGCTCGATGGCCGGCCGATTACCGGGCCGGGACGCGATCGCGGCATCGTGTTCCAGCAATACGCGCTGTTTCCGTGGCGGAC
>DASVOL010000618.1:0-1970 GCA_036383375.1 Bradyrhizobium sp.
GGCCTCGGCTACATCTCGCCGGTGTCGACGCTGGTGAAATGGTTCCCGGATCGCCGCGGCATGGCGACCGGCATGGCCATCATGGGGTTCGGCGGCGGCGCGATGATCGGCGCTCCGCTCGCCGACAGACTGATGAACTACTTCAAGACCCCGACCTCGGTCGGCGTCTGGGAGACCTTCCTGGCCATGGCGGTGATCTATTTCGTGTTCATGATGATCGGCGCCTTCCGCTATCGCCTGCCGCCGACCGGCTGGCAGCCGGATGGCTGGACGCCGCCGTCCGAGACCAACGCGATGATCTCGACCAAGAACGTCCATCTCGACGACGCGCACAAGACGCCGCAATTCTGGCTGATCTGGTGGGTGCTGTGCTTGAACGTGTCGGCCGGCATCGGCGTGATCGGCATGGCTTCGCCGATGTTGCAGGAGATCTTCGCCGGTAAGCTGATCGGGCTGCCCAACGTTCCCTTCAACGGGCTCGATGCAACGCAAAAGGCGCAGATCGCGGCGATCGCCGCCGGCTTCGCCGGCCTGCTGTCGTTGTTCAATATCGGCGGCCGCTTCTTCTGGGCCTCGCTGTCGGACAAGATCGGCCGCAAGAACACCTATTACACGTTCTTCGTGCTCGGCATCGTGCTCTACGCACTGGCGCCGACCTTCGCCGTGATGGGCTCGAAGCTGCTGTTCGTGCTCGGCTTCGGGGTCATCCTGTCGATGTATGGCGGCGGCTTCTCCACCGTGCCGGCCTATCTCGCCGACATGTTCGGCACCCAGTTCGTCGGCGCGATCCATGGCCGTCTGCTGACGGCGTGGTCGACCGCGGGCATCATCGGTCCGGTCGTGGTGAACTACATCCGTGAATTCCAGCTCGCCGCCGGCGTGCCGCGCGATCAGCTCTACAACACGACGATGTACATCCTGTGCGGCATGCTGATCGCTGGCTTCATCTGCAATTACATGATCAAGCCGGTCGATCCGAAGTGGCACATGAGCGACGCCGAGGTGGCGAAGCTGCAGGCCGCGACGGCGACCGGCGGCAACGGCGCGACCGGATCATTCGGCATCGGCAAGGGCGGTCTGGACGGTAGGGCGGCGCTGTTCTGGCTGTTCGTCGGCATTCCGCTGGCCTGGGGCATCTACATGACGCTGCTCAGCGCGGTCAAAATCCTCTGATCGCGACCACCATCGCCGCGGGCCGCCGATTCCCGGCGCCCGCGGCATTCACTCTATTTCATGAACAAACATCGGATTGGGGGATTTCAATGCTTCGCACCCGGATTTGCCTCGCCGCCGCACTGCTCGCCGTCGGGCTTCATGCCGCGTCGGCCCAGACCGCGGCGCCGGCAGCACCAGCGCCGGCCGCAACCACCACGGCCAAGCCGTCGAAGATCAAGCTGACGATGGAGAAACTGAAGGCCATGAAGGAGCAGTGGCGCGCCAACAAGCCCAAGCTCAAGGCCTGCCGCAAAGAGGTGAAACAGAAGGGACTAACCGGCGACGACCGCTGGTTCTATATTTCGGACTGCATGGCCAAGAGCTGACCCCGTCCGGTTCGCCGTCACGGCGTGCGGCTCGGCCGACGAGAAAGCCAATACGAAAAATCAAGTCAGTAACGCTGTCGCATTGCTGCAAAATAAGGTTGAGGCGTCGGACATCGGGAAGGCGTTATGGCTGTGCTATCCGCATGCGAGAAGGAGTGTCGCGGCGACGACTACACCCAGAAGCAGGCAACACATGGAGGCCCAGCCATGTCACGTCACAACAAGATGCCGCCGATCCCGCCCGCCAATCGCAGCAACAAGGGAACGGGCGGCGAAGCGGACGTCAAGAAGGATACCTCATCGAAGAAGGCGGTCGATAACTTTGCGGAGCAAGGCGACACCGCCAACGTCAAGCAGAACACAACCAACGCCGGCTTTTTCAAGGGGCGTAGGGTCAAGTAGTTGGCCGAAGCACTGCTGGCGTTGGAG
>DASVOL010000619.1:0-3654 GCA_036383375.1 Bradyrhizobium sp.
GCCGCTGCGGATCGACTTCACCTCGGTGCCGGTCAGCGAAATGCCGGCCTCGACCGTATCTTCGATTGCGTAGTTGAAGCGGGCCTTTCGGTTTTCAGCGACAACCTTGATCGGACGTTCGTTCTTGTCGGCCACGTTAGCTCTTCTTGAGGAGGTCGCGGATTTCCGTCAGCAGCACGACCTCGTCGGACGGCTTCGGCGGTTCGGCGGGCTTGGCCTCATCCTTGCGCTTGAACTGGTTCATAGCGCGAATGACCATGAACAGCACGAAGGCGATGATCAGGAAGTTCAGCGTCAGCGTCAGGAAGTTGCCCCAAGCCAGCACCGCGCCCTGCTTCTTGGCGTCGGCCAGGTTGGTCGCAGTGACGGCTTTGGAAAGCCCGGTGAAATAGTTGGAGAAGTCGAGTCCGCCCGTGATCGCGCCGATGATCGGCATGATGATGTCGCCGACCAGCGAGGTGACGATCGCGCCGAAGGCTGCACCGATGATGACGCCGACGGCGAGGTCGACGACATTGCCCTTCATGGCGAATTCGCGGAATTCCTTCAGCATGCCCATCCCCTTCAGTTCGACATTGCGCACGGTGTTGTTGACGGCGGTACCGGTCCGGCTCAGTTGATCAGGCCGGCGTGCACCATGGCGCTGCGGACAGCCTGACGGGTCGACTCGGAAACCGGCACCATCGGCAGGCGCAGCTTCTCGTCCAGCTTGCCGAGCAGCGACATCGCATACTTCACCGGCGCCGGATTGCTCTCGATGAACAGGTTGGTGTGCAGCGGCATCAGCTTGTCGTGGATCTTCAGCGCGGTGGTGACGTCGCCCTTCTGCCAGGCGGTCTGGAATTCCGAGCACAACCGCGGCGCGACGTTCGAGGTCACCGAGATGCAGCCATGGCCGCCATGCGCCATGTAGCCGATAATGGTGGCGTCCTCACCCGACAGTTGATTGAAGTCCTCGCCCATCGCGGCGCGCTGCTGCGACACCCGTACCATGCTCGCAGTCGCGTCCTTGACGCCGGCGATGTTCTTCAGCTCGAACAGCCGCGTCATGGTATCGACCGACATGTCGATCACCGAGCGCGGCGGGATATTGTAGATGATGATCGGAATGCCGATCGCATCGTTGATCGCCTTGAAGTGCTGGTACATGCCTTCCTGGGTCGGCTTGTTGTAGTAGGGCGTCACGACCAGCACCGCATTGGCGCCGGCCTTCTCCGCGTGCTCGGCGAGTTCGATCGCCTCCTTGGTCGAATTCGAGCCGGCGCCGGCGATCACGGGCACCCGGCCCTTGGCCTCCTCGATGCACCACTCGACCACGCGCTTGTGCTCGTCATGGCTCAGCGTCGGGCTCTCGCCCGTGGTGCCGACCGGCACCAGGCCGTGGGTGCCCTCGGCGATCTGCCAGTTCACGAGGCCGCGGAACGCCGCCTCATCCACCGCGCCGTTTTTGAAGGGCGTCACCAAGGCAGTGAATGATCCCCGGAATTTTGTCTTGGCTGCCATGGACTTCCTCCAAACGCTTCAGGCTAAAGGCTAGGTCGACGGACCCTTGTTGTTGTCTTGCTTCACGTCCGTGCAACCGGCATCCGGTTGGTGCGAAACGCCACGAAAGGCAATTCATATCGGGTCTGGCCGACGGGCGAAAGGGCCGTACCGAACCTATTCCCAGCCGGTTCCAGCCGCGATTTTGCCGTTGTGCTGGCGCAAACAGCCGCACCGGCAGGCTTCTTAGTATTTTGTCTACGTTTTCAATCAAATAAGAACCGATGGCCCAAACGACCAGATGATTCGGGGCCGCGGAGGACTTCTGTGATCCGTTCCGCCCGCGCAGGCACATTGCGATCGACGGCGCTGGCGACGAGCCTCGCGCTCGTCGTTGGCCTTGCCGCCATCACGGCCGATGCATGGGCCGCCGAGGATGTTCCGGCCGCAACGCCGGCTGCCCACGCGGTATCCAAGACCGCAGCCTCGAAGAGCGCGGCTTCCAAGGGCACCGCTGCCAAGACCGACGCTAAGGCCGACGCCTCCAAGGCCGGCACTTCGAAGCCGCATGCTTCAAAGCCAGCCGCCGCCAAGAGCGGCGAGACCAAGACCAACGCTGCCAAGACGGATGCCGCGAAGACGGCCTCTTCCAAGTCCGGAGCGGCGAAGACCGATGGTGCGAAGGCAGCTTCATCCAAAACCGACGCTTCGAAGGCCACCGCGTCAAAGAGCAGCACGTCCAAGGCCACGGCTGCAAAGACCACTGCGTCGAAGCCCGCTTCTCCGGCTGCGACGGGAAGCCTGCCGAACAAGCCGGCGCCCGTCCGCGCCGCCGCCCCGGCGCTGGTTCCGGCGACCCGCCAGCATGCCGCGCCGATCGTACGCAAGCCGGTGCTGCCTGCGGCCGTGGCCGCGACATCGTCGACGTCGCAGTCCGACAAGGAGGCGCTTGCGAGCGTCGTCGAGCTGCTGCGCAAGCGCAAGGCGGCGGACGCCACCGAGGCCGAGGCCTCGATCTCCGATCCGGTTGCGCGCAAGCTTGCCGAATGGCTGATCCTGCGCAGCGAGGACAATGGCGCCTCGGTCGAGCGCTACCGCGCCTTCCTCGACGCCAATCCGAGCTGGCCCTCGCAGACCTTCCTGCGCCGCCGCATCGAAGCCTCGCTGTGGGACGATCGTCGCGACGATTCCGCGGTGTGGGCCTGGTTCCAGAATGAATCGCCGGTCTCGGCCAAGGGCCGGCTCGCGCTCGCCAAGGTGATGATCGGACGGGGCGACCGCGGCAATGCCGAGCGCCTGGTGCGCGAGGCCTGGCGCAATGACGGGATGAGCGAGGACACCGAAACCACCGCGCTCGAAATGTTCGGCTCGTTCCTGACCGCCGCCGACCACAAGGCGCGCATGGACACGATGCTCTACGGCACCGACAATGAGGCCGCCGGCATCCGCGAGGCGAAGCGGCTCGGCTCCGGCTATCTGGCGCTCGCCAAGGCGCGTATCGCGGCCAACCGC
Source organism: Bradyrhizobium sp. (assembly GCA_036383375.1). GTDB lineage: Bacteria > Pseudomonadota > Alphaproteobacteria > Rhizobiales > Xanthobacteraceae > Bradyrhizobium. The sequence goes on from DASVOL010000619.1 coordinate 2,995, forward strand.
AAGGGCTCGAACCTGCGCGCGCTGCTCGAAGCAGTCCCGAGCGAACTCACCGGTGACACCGGTTACCTGTTCGCAAAGATCCAGCTGCTCCGCCGCGAGGAGAAATTCGCCGAAGCGGCGCGGCTGATGCTGAGCGCACCGAAAGACGCCGCGCGCCTCTACAACGTCGACGAATGGTGGGTCGAGCGCCGCCTGCTGGCGCGCAAGATGATCGACGTCGAAGAGTTTCGCACCGCCTATCTGATCGCGCGCGACGCGGCGCTGCCCGCCCGCGACATCTACAAGACCGAGCAGGAATTCACCTCGGGCTGGATCGCGCTGCGCTTCCTCAACGATCCACAGACCGCCGCGCAGCATTTCGCGCGCATCGGGGTCGGCAGCGTCAACCCGACGACGCTGGCGCGCGGCGGCTACTGGCGGGGCCGCGCTGCCGAGGCGATGGGCCACACACAGGATGCGCGCGCGTTTTATGCTTCCGCCGCCGAGCAATCGACCAGCTATTACGGCCAGCTCGCGCGCGCCAGACTGGGAATGCCGCAGCTCGAGCTCAACGAAGCGCCGCGCGCCCGGGGCGTCGAGCGGCTGGAAATCGTCCGCGCGGTGCAGCTTCTGTTCGAGCTCGACGAACGTGAGATCGCGATCCCGATCCTTGCCGATGTC
>DASVOL010000620.1:0-5241 GCA_036383375.1 Bradyrhizobium sp.
TCCCGGGATCGCTTGGTAGAACGTGCCGGGATCGAGCTCGGTCGCGGTGCCGACGAGATCGCGGCCGCCGAGCTGCGCCAGCACCCGGTAGAGCACGCGTGCATCCGCCTCTTCGTCAGCGATCGGACGGCGCGGGATGCCTTCGCGGTAGCGGTCGCGATAGGCGTGTAGCGTCGCCGCATCCTGCGCACCGGTCAACGGCGCAATCGTGTCCCATTCGGCATTCGAGGTCGCCAGAATCTCCTTCGCGGCGCGGGTCACGGCGATGAAGCGGGCCACCAGATCCTTGTTGGCGTTGGCCCAGGCCTCATCGAAGACGTAGCCGATCATCGCGATGCGACCCTTGCTGCCGAGCTTTTGCAGGACCTCTTCCATGCCGGCGAGCCGGCGAAAGCCCTTGGCCTCCAGCGCCGCGCAGAAATTCCAATAGTTGAGCGTCGCGTCCATCTCGCCGTCGACGGCCTTGGCGGCAAGCAGCGGCGGCGCGCCGTACACGATGCTCGCCTGCGATTTCAGGTCGACGCCGTCCTGCTTCAATGCGGCCTGCAGCAGCAGCCAGTTCTTGTCGATCGCGCCGCCGGCAACGGCAAGCTTGCGCCCCCTGAGATCGGCGAGCGTCTTGAGCGGCGAGGCGGCCGGCACCATCACGGCGCCCAGCGCGCTCGAATAGGGATAGAACTGCAGCTTGGCGCCGAGCGAGCGTTCGCGCGACACCCAGGGCCAGTCCGACACCATCACGTCGGCCGAGCCGGAGCGCAGCGCGATCTTGCCGGCCTCGGGGCTGGCGAGCTCGACGATATCGATCGACAGATTGGCCTTCTTGTCGAGACCATGGGAGCGAACGACGGCCAGTTCCCAGGCCAGCGTTCCGGTCTTCTGCGCTGCAACGCGGATGGTCTCCGCGTTGCACGAGGTGCCGAACTGCATGACCGCCAGAATTGCCGCAGCCAACACCGTGCGTACAGAGATGATCATCGTTTGTTGAGCCACTTCCCCGAATGTTTTCTTTTCTGATCAACATCCATAGCATAGCTTGCCGGAAGAGAAGAGGAAGCACGACCATGGCAGGAGCTGGCATGCTACGACCGATTGTCGCCGTCCTGGTGCTCGCCGGGACGGCCATCAGCGTGCGGGCCCAGGAGATCAACGACTATCCGACCTCGGCGCGGGCCGAATATGTGTTCGGCTGCATGAAGTCCAATGGCGAATCGCGGCAGTCGATCGAACAATGTTCCTGCTCGATCGACGTGGTCGCTTCGATCATCCCCTATGACCGCTACGTCACCGCCGAGACGGTGCTGAGCATGGCGCAGGTGCGCGGCAATCTGGGCGGCCAGTTCCGCTCGTCCGAGCAGGCCGCCAGCGCGCTCAGTGACCTCAGGCGGGCGCAGGCCGAAGCCGAGGTGAGGTGCTTCTAACGCCTATCGTGCGACGCGAGCGTCTCAGGTCCCGGGATTCTCGACCTTCCACTCGTGGTCGAAGACGTGCCCGTCGGTGTCCTTGGCCTCGGCGCGGAAGTGCTTGGCGCCATTCGAGACGTAGGTGAAGCGGATGTTGGGGTCCTCGGAAATCGAAATCCCGCCTTCCATCGTGAGCACCGGACTGTCGTCTTGCCAGATGTGCAGCTCATTGACGAAGAACGCCGGGATATAAAGCTGCGTGACCTGGTCCATCTGCAGGCCTGAGTTATTCGGATGCCCGATCATGATCTGGGCCTCCCGCGTGCTCGTCGCCGGCCCCTGTTCGGACTTGGTGAATTGCCGGTAGCGCATCTGGCCGAGCCGGTTCTTCGCTTCCTCGACGTTCTTGCCGGCCGGTGCAGAGCATCCGCCTGACGCTTTCACATACACCTTGCTGACATAGAGCTTGCCGTCGCTGAGCTCCGCGACGGCGTGCACATTGGTGTAGTTGTTGACGCGGACGCGGGTCGAGATCTCGGTGACGTTGGCGTCCGGGCCGAGCGTGAACTTCGCGGCCATCGGCGCCGGGTTCTCGTCGATCACAAGCGTGATGGCGACGACACGGCGGCTGTCGCCAGGCTGCAGCTTGGTGTGCAGTGTCACCGGAACGATGGCGGCGTCTTCGGCGCGCACCGGCATCTCGATGCCGATGACATCGTTGCCGTCATTCATCGGGCGATTGTTGAAGATGTCCTGGACGAGGCCCGGCCAGGGATCGTAGGTCTCGGCTGCGAGCGCAGCCGGTGTCCCCAGCGCCATCGTGAGAAGGCTGGCGATGCAAAGCAGGCGGGCGCGATGTCCAGTCATGTTCGCAAGATCCTATGCAGCCGCATCATTATAGGCCCAACGGCTACTCCCAGTCAATTTCCGAGAATGCTGCAGTTGCGTTGCGGGCGTTGTAATCGTCGAACAGCTGCCAGCGCGGCCGCTCGGCCGCCGCGGCGTGCTCCGCCGCAGCCGTGATCGGCTTGCCGCTTGCGACCAGCGCGCGGACGTCCGCGGCCAGGGCCTCAAGATAACGCCGCTCGTCGGCAAGCGCCGCGGGCCACGCACTCACGGGTCCGTGACCGGGAACCACGCGCGCGGCGGGAATAGCCGGGAGGCCGTCGAGCGCACGCAGCCAGCCCTTGAGGCTGCCGTCGACCACGGGAATATGCTCGAGGAACAGCAGATCGCCGGCGAACAGGGTGCCGGTGCGCTCATCAAAGACAGTGAGGTCGTTGTCGCTGTGGGCGGGTGGCCATGCCTTCAAGGTGAGGGTTCGTCCGCCGAGGTCGAGCTTCAGCGTGTCCGCGACCAGCACGGTCGGCGGAATGATCCGGACCTCGTCGATCAACGCATCACCCATGGTCCGGCGAAAGCCGTCGAGATAGAATTGCCCGCGCGCCGCCAGCGCTTGGGGCAGGGCCTTGTGGCCGACGAAGCTGGTCCCGTCAGCCACGAAGGCCGCGTTGCCGAAGCTGTGGTCCGGATGTGCGTGGGTGTTGATGACGTAGCGGATCGGCTTGTCGCTATGGCTGCGCACCGCGGCGAGCAATTGCCGTCCTTCGCGGACGCTGCCGCCGGTGTCGATGACGGCAATGGCGCTGTCGCCGACCACGAAGCCGACATTGGCGATGGCGCCTTCGTTGTCGCGTGTCATCAAGGAAGTGACCCCGGTGTGAACGAATATTCCGGGGGCGACTTCGCTCACAGGCAATTCCGCCTGTTGTGCCCGCGCTATGGTCGGCGCCCAAAGCACCAGGAGCAGCGCAAGCACCGAACCGCCATGAGCCATGTTTCCGCCTCAGTTTTTCCCGGACGCGCGACCGATGTCGTCGCGCTCCAGTTTGCGCTGCAACAAGCAACGCGGCACCGTCGCGATCATTATCCCTGTTGCACGTCATCGTACGCCGGGCAATTGGCGGATGGCGGCAATCTGCCCGATCAAGAGGAGATCGCGTAATGAGAGTTATCGGATGCCGTCCTGTTCTGCTCGCGCTTGCCGGCTTCATCGTCTGTCTCGCCGGCCGCGACGTCGCGCGTGCGCAGGTCAACGAGCAGGGCGAACTCTCCATCGAGCTGGTCGATCCCAAGGTGCTGCGCATTTGCGCCGATCCGCGCAACCTGCCGTTCTCGAATGACAAGGGTGAGGGCTTTGAGAACAAGATCGGCGAGTTGTTCGCCGAGAAGCTGCAAAAGAAGCTCGATTACATGTATTTCCCGCAGGCGACCGGCTTCGTGCGGGTCACGCTCGGCTCGCATCGCTGCGACGTGATCATGGGCTTTCCGCAAGGTGACGACCTCGCGCAAGGCACCAATCCGTATTACCGCACGGCCTATGCGATCGTCGCCAAGCCGGGCAGTGGACTGGATGAGGTCACGACGCTCGAGGATGAGCGGCTGAAGGGCAAGCACATCGGCATCGTCGCCGGAACGCCGCCCGCGACCAACATGGCCATCAACGGCCTGATGAGCAATGCGAAGCCTTATCCGCTGATGATCGATACGCGCTACGATTCCTCGGCCGAGGCGATGATGAACGACCTCGAAAAGGGCGAGATCGACGCCGGCATCCTGTGGGGACCGATGGCCGGCTTCTATGCTAAGAAAGCGAACCCGCCGCTGCATGTCACGCCGCTGCTCAAGGAGACCACAGGACCCAAGCTGGTCTATCGCATCGGCATGGGCGTGCGGGCGTCCGACCAGAACTGGAAGCGGCAGCTCAATCGCCTGATCCAGGAGAACCAGCCGGCGATCAACAAGATCCTGCTCGACTTCGGCGTTCCGTTGCTCGACGAGAACGACCGTCCGATCGGGCCGGAGACCGCGACCAAATCGCCATGACCAGGCTCGCGGCCATGCTTGCGGTGTTATTGCTCGCCGCTTCGCCTGTCCGCGCGCAGGACCATCCTGCAGAGCCCGACGGTTACCGAACCGAGGATTATCGCGCGCCGGTGCCGATCACGCTTGCCGGCGCACGGGTGCTCGCGACCGCGGAAGCGGAAGCGATCTGGCGTGACAAATCCGGCGCCTTCGTCGATGTGTTGCCGCGCGCGCCAAAGCCCAATCTGCCGGCCGGCACGGTGTGGCGCGAACGGCCGCATCGCGACATTCCCGGCAGCATCTGGCTGCCCGACACCGGCTACGGCAAGCTCGCCGCATCGACCGAGGACTATCTGCGACGGGGCCTGGTCCGCGCTTCCGGCGACGACAAGGCCAGATTGCTCGTCATCTACTGCCAGGAAAATTGCTGGATGTCGTGGAACGCGGCCAAGCGCGTGCTGTCCTACGGCTATCGCAATGTGGCGTGGTATCCGGACGGAACCGACGGTTGGGGACGCGCCAATCTGCCGCTGGCGGACGCCGAGCCCGAGCCGCGCGAGAGCGAGCAATGAGCCCGTCTTCACGCGGCCAGGAAAAATGCTCCAGCGCGCTACTTTTGCTTGTCGAGCTTGTTGATGGTCTTGCCGCCGTCGCCGTCCGACGTGGTGAACGTCACCTTGTCACCGGCGTGAAGTTCCTCGAGCGACTGTCCCTTAGGCACCTTGTATTCCTGTATAGCGGCGCCGGCCGCGCCCACCGTGCCGCTTTGCGTCTGCTGGATCGAGATGGTTCCACTCAGTCGGTCAATCTTGGTGACCATTCCCGACATGGATTGCTGGGCCAAAGCCGCTGTGGTGATCAGGCTCGCGGCGGCGAGGCTGGTCATGACGATCTTGGCTGCTCTCATCGTGGTCTCCCAACTTCAGATATAGTTGGAGACAACGAGCGGGCAGCGCAGTTTGTTCCGGCGGCGAGT
>DASVOL010000621.1:0-9824 GCA_036383375.1 Bradyrhizobium sp.
GCGCCGTCGACGAACACCTGCTTGCTCTCGGTGTCATAGACGAGATTGGCGAGCTTCAGCGATGAGCCGAGCAGCTGGCCAGGCCGGCGCAGGATGGCTTCGAGCCGCGCCACCAGCTCTTCCAGCGCAAACGGCTTCGCCAGATAATCGTCCGCGCCGCTGCGCAGGCCATTGACCCGATCCTGCAAGCCGTTGCGCGCGGTCAACACCAGGACCGGCAACGGGTCGGTCTTGCGGCGCAGCTCCGACAGCACCGACAGGCCATCACCGTCGGGCAGCCCGAGATCGAGAATCATGGCAGCATAGGTGACGCTACGCAGCGCATCACGCGCCTCGGCAACGCTGTTAACGATATCGGACTCATATCCCGCCGCCACCAGCCCGCTCGCGAGCAGCCGCGAGAGCTCGAGATTGTCCTCGACGATCAGAAGGCGCATCGCAGCAGTCCTGTTTTCATTCGATCGGTCTTCCGTTTGCACACCTTGTTGCGATGCGCCAGCCAAGCGACAATTCCGCAACAGATCGCGCGTTGAGCAATCCCGACGTGCAAACGATACGCATTTAAGCATAACGCCCGGAATACCGCTCACGGCGCTACTTTTTGGCTATGCGCGGCAGCTCCTAATCCCACGCAAAATAGATAAACCGGCCTCCGCCGCAATCAAATTCGCGAGCCGCGGCGCACCCCTGAAAAGGGCAAATGTAAGGCTGGCGTCAGCTAGCCCTGATAACTGTTCATCTGTCTCACCGGGAGATCGGACGACGGCCCGCCATGCGGCAAGACCTCGTCTCTCGCGCGAGGCTTTCATGCAGTATTGGCGGCGGGCGATGTCATTTCGAATGAAGTATATGGGCTTTGCGGCGATGCCGGTGCTGGCGGCGCTTCTCGCCGGCGCGTGGCTCACGACGCGCGCCGATGGTGTCGTGAACGCGAAGGCCGCCCAGGAGACCGCGCCGCAGGACGTCAACGTCGAGCAGCAATACGTCGCGCTGAGCGACAAGCAGGCGGCCTCCCTGAAGACCATGGCCGCGGAGCAGCGTTCGTTCCGGACCCTGAAAAACGCGGTCGGCTCGATCGACTTCAATCAGAACATGCTGGTGCAGGCGTTTACGCCAAATCCCGGCAGGATCGTCGACACGCCCCTCAATGTCGGTGACGAGGTTGCCAAGGGCGACAGACTGTTCACGATCGACAGCCCCGATCTGCTGCAGGCCGAGTCGTCGCTGCTGGCCTCGGCCGGCGTGCTCGAACTGCAGACCAGGACGCTGGCGCGGGTCAGGCAGCTCTTGAAGACCGGCGGCGGCGCGCAAAAGGACGTCGACCAGGCGACGTCGGATCAGCAGACCGCCGAGGGCAACTACAAGGCCGGGCGCGACGCGGTGCGCATCTTCGGCAAGACCGACGCCGAGATCGACCGCATCGTCGCCGACCGCAAGGTCGATTCCATCCTGGTGGTGCCGAGCCCGATCTCGGGCCGGATCATTGCGCGCAATGCCGCGCCGGGCCTGTTTGTGCAGCCGGGCAATGCGCCCGCGCCCTATTCGCTGGCCGACATCTCGACGATGTGGATGGTCGCCAATGTGATCGAGACCGATGCCCCCTCCTACCGGATCGGCCAACCGGTCGAAGTGCGGGTGCCGGCCTATCCGAACGAGGTGTTTCGCGGCCGCGTGACGACGCTTGGCCTCAACATCGATCCGAACTCGCACCGCCAGCTGGTGCGTTCGGTGATCGACGATCCCCAGCACAAACTGCGCGCCGGCATGCTGGCGAGCTTCACGATCGAAACCGAGCCGCCAAAGCTGTCGGTGAGCGTTCCGCTGGACGCCATCGTGCGCGAGGGCGACGGAACGATGACGGTGTGGGTTACGACCGACGGCCGCAAGTTCGACCGCCGCACGGTGACAATCGGAATGGAGCAGGACGGCTGGCGGCAGATCCTCAACGGCCTCGCGGCCGGCGAGAAGGTTGCCTCCACCGGCGCGATCTTCCTCAGCAACAAGTTCGCCAACGCGGCCACCGGCTAGCCCGTGCCAACCGCGCCTTCGTCCGCTCGAGAGTAGTGCAGCATCTTGATCAAGAGCCTCCTTCAATTCGGCCTGACCCGAAGCGCCGTCATCGTGCTCGGCCTCGCCGTGTTCTGCGCCGCCGGCTTCGCTGCGTTCACCAAGCTGAACATCGAGGCTTATCCGAACCCGGCGCCCGTCATCCTCGAGATCACGGCCCAGGCCGCCGGCCTCTCCGCCGAGGAGATGGAGAAGTACTATACGATCCCGATGGAGGTCGGGCTGTACTCGACGCCGGGCGTCGTCAACATCCGCTCGACCTCGTTCTACGGCCTGTCGTTCGTGCGGGTCACCTTCAAGTACGGCGTCGACTATTACTTCGCGCTCTCGCAGGCCACCAACAACCTCACGCAGAACGTCCAGCTCCCCGGCAACCAGATTCCGCAGATCCAGCAGTCCAGCCTGGTCGGCGAGATCTACCGCTACCAGCTGGTCGGTCCGCCGAATTTCGGCCTGACCAATCTCAGGACGTTGCAGGATTACGTCGTCGCCCGTCGGCTGATGACGATACCGGGCGTCGTGCAGATCAACTCCTGGGGCGGCACCACCAAGCAGTTCAACGTCGACGCCGATCTTGCAAAGCTCGAAGCCTACAACATCACGGTGCCGCAGCTGATCAGCGCTCTCGGCAACGCCAACATCAATGTCGGTGGCCGCGAAATCGCGATCGGCCAGCAATCCGTCAACATCCGCGGTATCGGCCTGATCAATTCAGGCGGCGATGACGACATTACCAAGGGCTACAGGGTCCGGGACATCGAGAACGTCGTCCTGACCCAATCCAACGGACTGCCGATCCAGATCAAGGACGTCGCCAAGGTTTCCGTCGGCTACGTGCCGCGGCTCGGCATCGCCGGAAAGGACAAGAACGACGACGTCGCTGCGGCGATCGTCGTGATGGGACGCACCCAGCACACCAACGACATCGTGCCGAAGGTCGAGGAGGAAGTCGCCAAGATCAACAGCGACGGCACCCTGCCGGCCGGCGTCAAGGTGGTCCCCTATTACGACCGCACCTCGCTGGTCAATGTGACGACCCACACCGTGCTGCACAATCTGATGTTCGGCTGCCTGCTGGTGTTCGTGATCCAGTGGGTCTTCCTGGGCGATCTGCGCAGCGCGCTGATCGTCAGCGCCAACATCCCGTTCGCGCTGTTCTTCGCGATCATCATCCTGGTGCTGCAGGGCGAGGACGCCAATCTGCTGTCACTCGGCGCCGTCGACTTCGGGATCATCGTCGATTCCGCCGTCATCATGATGGAGAACATCTTCCGCAATTTCCAGTCCAGCCCCGAGAACCGGCCGCGGGTGCTGCAACACCTCGCCGAAGGCTACTGGGGAGACGATCCCACGGCGCGAAACGGCCAGCCCGCGCCGGGCTGGACCGAGCGGCTGCGCATGATCTTCGTCAGCGCATTGCAGGTCGACAAGGCGGTGTTCTTCACCGCGGCCATCACGGTCACCGCGTTCGTGCCGCTGTTCACCATGCAGGGCGTCGAAGGCCAGATCTTCGGACCGATGGCGCGAACCTACGGCTATGCGCTCGCCGGCGCGCTGCTGGCGACATTCACGGTGACGCCGGTGCTGGCATCGCTGCTGCTGCCGAAGCATATCGAGGAAACCGAAACCATCATCGTGCGCTCGCTGCGCAAGGCCTACACGCCCGTGCTGCGCTGGTCGCTGACGCATCTGAGGGTCGCGATCGCAGCCGGCATCATCTTCCTCGGACTGAGCGGCCTTGCTGCGAGCCGGCTCGGCAGTGAATTCCTGCCCGCGCTCGAGGAAGGCAATTTCTGGATCCGCGCCTCGATGCCGCCGACCATGTCGCTGGACGCCGGCACCGAGCCGACCCGCAAGATGCGCGAGATCCTGTTGCGTCACCCTGAGATCATCACGGTGGTGTCACAGCACGGTCGTCCCGACAATGGCAGCGACGCCTCCCCGTTCTCGAACGTCGAGCTGTTCGCGCCGATCAAGCCGTTCGACCAGTGGCCGCCCGGACTGACCAAGGAGAAGCTCACCGAGGAATTGCAGAAGGAGTTCGACGAGGAACTGCCCGGCGTCACCTTCAACTTCTCGCAATACATCCAGGACAACGTCGAGGAGGCGCTGTCGGGCGTCAAGGGCGCGAACTCGGTCAAGATCATCGGTCCCAACCTCGCCGTGCTCGAACAGCTCGCGACCAAGGTCGCGCAGGAGATGGCCAAGATCCGAGGCGTCGCCGATCTCGGCATCTTCCATTTGGTCGGACAGCCCAACCTCAATATCAAGGTGAACCGCGAGAAGACTGCGCGCTACGGTCTCAATACCGGCGACGTGACGACCGTCGTCCAGGCGGCGCTCGGCGGCACCAGCGCGACGACGGTGCTCGAGGGTGACCGGCAGTTCGGCGTGGTGGTGCGGCTCGATCCGAAGTTCCGCCAGAGCATCGACGAGGTGCGCGAGATCAAGGTGGCCTACCAGACGCCATCCGGCACCAACGCTTATATTCCGCTGAGCGAGCTCGCCGACATCTCGCTCGATACCGGTGCGTCGTTCATCTATCGCGAGCGCAGCCAGCGCTACATCCCGATCAAGTTCAGCGTGCGCGGCCGCGACCTCGGCAGCACGGTGACGGAGGCGCAGACGCGCGTCGCCGAGGCGGTACAGCTTCCGACCGGTTACCGGATGATCTGGTCCGGCGAATTCGACAATCTCGAAGCCGCCAAGGCGCGCCTGATGATCGTGGTGCCGGTGACGCTGCTGCTGATCTTCGTGCTGCTCTACAGCCTGTTCAATTCGCTGCGCGACAGCCTGCTGGCGCTCGCCGGCATACCATTCGCCATCGGCGGCGGATTGATCGCGCTGTATCTCTCCGCTCTCGACTTCAGCATTTCGGCGGCAATCGGCTTCATTTCGCTGTTCGGCGTGGCCGTCATGGACGGCATTCTCAACATCACCTATTTCCGCGAACTGCGGGCCGCGGGCATGAGCGTCGGCGAGGCGGTCTTCCAGGGGTCGGAGCAGCGCATGCGTCCGATGTTGATGACTGCCCTCTCCGCGGGCGTCGGCCTGTTCCCGGCGGCGCTCTCCCATGGTATCGGTAGCCAGGTGCAACGGCCGCTTGCCACCGTCGTCGTCGGCGGCATGTTCATCGGGCCGTTGCTGCTGCTCGTGGTGGCACCCGCCTTGCGCAAGATATTCCTGTCGCGAGCAAGCGAAGTGCCGAGCGAAGACAGCGCGGCCGCAGCGCCGCCCGAAGCGGCGCGTTAGGGGGCGGCCGATGTCCAAGACCGTCGCAAGAATTGTTGCCGCACTCGCACTTTGCGGAAGGCGCGCCCTGCGTCCGACGCTTGGCGCCGGGACCGCCGGACTGTTGCTGGCAAGCTGCGCCGTCGGCCCGAATTTCGTGCCGCCGCCCGCACCGGATGTCGATCGCTACACGCCCGAAAAGCTGGCTTCCCCCAACACGAGTGCCGGTGGCCCGAGCGTGCCCAAGCAGCACTTCGTCAGCGGAGAGGACGTGTCGCTGCGGTGGTGGACGGCATTCCGTTCGAAGCCGCTCGACGAGCTGATCAAGATGTCGGTCGAGCACAACCCGTCTTTGCAGGCGGCCGAGGCATCGATCAGGATCGCGCAATACAATGCGCTGGCCCAGCGCGGACTGTTCTTCCCGCAGCTCGGCGCAAACTACACGCCGTCCCAGCAGCAAATCTCCGGCGCGTCGGGTTCGGGCCCGGGCGGCCAGTCTCCCTCGGTTTTTTCGCTTCATACCGCGCAATTGAACGTCAGCTTCGTGCCGGACATCTGGGGCCAGAACGTTCGCGCGGTCGAGAGTCTCGACGCGATCTCCGAGCAGCAATTGTTCCAGCTGGAAGCGGCCTACCTCACCCTGACGGCCAACGTCGTCACCGCGGCGATCCAGGAAGCATCGCTGCGCGGCCAGATTGCCGCGATCCAGCGCGTCGTGAAGATCGAACGCGGCATTCTGGAGATCGTGAAGAACCAGTTCAACGCGGGCAGCGCCGCCCAGGTCGACGTGCTGGCGCAGGAGGCCGCGCTGGCGCAGTCCGAGCAACTGCTGCCGCCGCTCGAAAAGCAGCTCGCCGTCCAGCGCGACCTGCTGACGTCGCTGGCCGGGCAATTCTCGGCCGATGAAATCCTGCAGAAGTTCACGCTCGACCGCCTCGCGCTTCCCGCGCATCTGCCGGTGAGCCTGCCGAGCAAGATGATCGCCCAGCGTCCGGACGTCAGGGCCGCGGAGGCGCTGCTGCACTCGGCGAATGCCCAGGTCGGTGTGTCGATCGCGGCGCGGCTGCCCAACATCACGATCACCGGCAATGCCGGCGCTGCCGGCTTCAGCCTGGCCGAGCTGTTCACGCCGGGAACCAGCTTCTACGTCATCGCCGCGAGCGCGACCCAGCCCCTGTTCGATGGTCTGACGCTCTACCACAAGCAGAAGGCCGCGGAGGCCGCCGTGGACCAGGCGGACGCGCTCTATCGCCAGGCGGTCGTCACGGCGATGCAGAACGTCGCCGACGCCCTGCGCAGCCTGCAGGCCGACGCGCGCGCCTTGCAGGCTGCGGTCAAGGCCGAGCTCGCCGCCAAGGCCAGCCTCGACATCATTCAGAAGCAGCTCGCTCTCGGGCAGGTCAATCAGGTGGTCGTGCTCAATGCCCAGCAAGTCTATCTGACGGCGGCAGTTGTCCGCGTCCAGGCTCAGGCGACGCGGCTCTCGGACAGCGCCGCGCTTTTCATGGCGCTTGGCGGCGGCTGGCCGACGAACTGCGCATCCGACGACTGGCGCAAATGTGCCCTGGAGGATTTGCCCGCCGCCCCGCAGCAGGTCAGCGAAAACGGGCCTCCTGCCCGCTGACACGCGCCCACGAGGCTACTGACTGGAGGAACCGACGAATGAAGAACATGCTCACATTGGCGGCAATTCTCCTTGCGCTCTCTGCGGGATCGGCGGCCGCACAAACCGCGGTCGGCGGTCCGAAAAAGCCGAGCAATCTCGGCGGTCCCACCGAGCAGAAGAACCCGGTGGTTCGCACGACGCCGGCTGCCGTATCAACGCCTCCGGCATCGCCACCAAAGCGATCGCCAAAAAAATAACGGCGCGCTCCGGCAATTGATTTGGCTTCCGCGATTCACGCTGATCGGCTCGATGAGACCCATATGAAAAATGCAACGCGTCTGCTTCTCATCGCTGCGGCCGGTGCCATGATGGCCTCGGTTGCCCGCGCTGCGCCTGTTCAGGTCACGCGGCTATCGCCGCAAGGCCCCGCAAGCGTCGTTCAGGTACGGCTCGCGTGTGACCAGAACTGCCATTGCTGGCAGACGCGCTATCAGCAGCGAAGCTATCGCCGGAAGATCGACGATCAGGAGCGACAGGATCCGAATTACTGCCCAGGCGGAGGGCATTATAACGGCCACTACCGGACCGGACCGGCCACCGGGATGGGCTTCGAAAGCCGTGTTCCGGTGCGGTCCCTCCCGTTTCCGTTTTGATCAAGGGTGTCGTGCGATGGCAGCCATTCGATACCTTGACGGACCAGTTGCTCGCGAAGGAAACACCCCATGAAATGCGGCGCTTTCGGTATTGTGCCGGTGCTGGCCGCCGCATGCCTGGACGTCCTGCCGAACGCCCAGGCATCCTCCACCACCCCGAACGATTGCACCGCCCGCGTTCTGCATTCCGAAGAGCTGCCTTACGCACCGATCGGACACTGGCTTGTACAGGTGACCCTGGAGGTCACCCCATCGAACGGACCACAATTCGTGACAACACTGCTGAGGGAGATCCCATCGCGGAAGTCACCCCCGCGACGGGGCGAGACCTATCGGCTGAGATGCAACTCGGCAAACGAGTTCGCTTACTGACCCCTCAGTCTCGAATGATGGCACAACCACCCGAGGTCGCTGCGAGCCCCCCTGTAAGTCCGGTGTAAGTGCGTCGCTGTAGTCTCCCGCTGTGGAGCTCAGATGCGGAGGCCGGGATGCGCAACTGGCTTGTGGGGTACGTGATAACTTTCGGCTTTCCAATCCAGAGATGGGTGCCGCCGACCCTTGCGCTGCTCCTGGCCTGGGCCCTGTTTGCACGGTGGCTGCCGCGGTGAGCCGCTTCGTCCTGGCGACTGGCGCTCACCGGCCACGATCGAGGATCCCGGACCAACCTACCAGATGACGGCCGCGCATATCAGCGCCAGCGGCACCGCGGCGCCGCCGATGACGACCCATCTGCGCATGTCGGCGGGATCTCTGGAATACCTGAAGATCTGGACGGCGACGAACAGGCAGACCGCGGCGCCCAGGATGATGCGAAACAAATCGGACGGCGTCTCGTAGGCCGACCAGATGGTTTCGTTTTGCGGGCTTGCGACGCGAGCAGTGATGACCACCACAAGGGTCAGAAACAACGTCCGCAGGATAAGACCGAGGAAACGCATGTGGCGCCCTGATTCACGCTCCTGTGTAACATTAGCACGAATCGTGCCGAAATGCATGCATTTGGCTGGCCCGGCCGGCTCCCAGCAAAAAACCCCGGAGTTTTGCCCCGGGGTTCTGCTTGCGCTGAAGGTCAGTGGCGTCAGGCCTGAGAGTGGCGTGCCATAAAATTATCGTAGCCGACTTCGGCGACCTGGAACCACTGGTAGCCGTTGTTGGAGAACGACGTCAGCGAGTCATAGACCTTCTTGAAGTTGGCATTGGTCGCCGAGACCTCGGCATGCAGCTCCTTGGCGGCCTTGAAGGACGCTTCCATCACTGCAGACGGGAATGGGCGCAGCTTGGTGCCGGCCGCGAGCAGCTTCTTCAGTGCGAGCGGGTTGGCCTGATCGTAGCGCGCCATCATCCAGTTGTTGGCGAGATGGCCGGCCTGCTCGAGCACGAACTGATAGTGCTTCGGCAGCGCGTTCCACTTGTCGAGGTTGATCATCGCCACCAGCATCGGGCCGCCTTCCCACCAGCCCGGGAAGTAGTAGTTCGGCGCGACCTTGTAGAAGCCGAGCTTCTCGTCGTCGTAGGGACCGACCCACTCGGCCGCATCGATGGTGCCCTTTTCCAGCGCCGGATAGATGTCGCCGCCGGCGAGCTGCTGCGGCACCGCGCCGAGCTTCTGCATCACCCGGCCGGCAAAGCCGCCGATGCGGAATTTGAGGCCCTTGAGATCGTCGACGCTGTTGATCTCCTTGCGGAACCAACCACCCATCTGGCAGCCGGTGTTGCCGGCCAGCAGCGAGGTGACGTTGTAGCTCTTGTAGAACTCGTTGAGCAGCTCCTTGCCGCCGCCCAGCATGAACCAGGCCTGGTTGAGGCGCATGTTGGGCCCGAACGGCACCGAGGAGCCGAAGGTGAAGGTCGGGTCCTTGCCGAAATAATAATACGGCGCGGTGTGCCCCATCTCGACCGTGCCGTTCTGCACGGCGTCGAGCACCTGCAGACCCGGCACGATCTCGCCGGCGGCAAAGGTCTGGATCTGGAATTTGTTGTCGGTGGCTTCACCCACCGCCTTGGCCATCAGCTCGGCGCCGCCGTGCAGCGTGTCGAGCGACTTCGGCCAGCTCGTCGTCAGGCGCCATTTGAGCTCAGGCATCGACTGCGCAATCGCGGGAGCTGCGACCGTTGCCGCGCCTGCGACGCCCAAACCCGTGACCTTGATGAAATCTCTGCGCTTCATTTGAATCCCACCCTGTATGATTGTGTTTGTCCGAGCGTCGACTGCTTGCGATCGTCGCGCTGCGTTTCTTTGCCGTCATGACCGGTGACCGATCACGCGC